>JAHEZC010000088.1 GCA_023251275.1 Parafilimonas sp.
TATTTGAGACCAAATTTCTATTATGGCTGGGTACGGCTCGATGTTTCGAATGATGGTAACTTCACCATAAAAGATTATGCATACAACAACACTCCTAACCTGCCCATTAAAGCGGGGCAAAAGAAGTAGAGGATAATTATACGGAGACAAGAAAATTGGTTGTATTGAAATAAAAAGAAATATTCATTTTAAATGTTTATATTTCATAACTA
Source organism: Parafilimonas sp. (assembly GCA_023251275.1). Taxonomy (GTDB): domain Bacteria; phylum Bacteroidota; class Bacteroidia; order Chitinophagales; family Chitinophagaceae; genus JAHEZC01. Next base: position 213 of record JAHEZC010000088.1, read on the forward strand.
AAGCCTGGTCATTGAAACATCTGCTTGTGATATTGTTTTGTTTTGTAAACTTCTTTACACAGGCACAGGAAAAATATATTCCGTTACGCATTACAAAAGACATCACGCTGGACGGTCAATTAAAAGAAGGCGCCTGGCAGCAAACACCTGTTGTATCTGCATTTATGCAGGATGATCCTGTACCCGGTAATGCGCCCAGCGAGCTTACCGAATGCCGTTTTCTTTATAATGACATGTATCTATATCTTGGCGTAAAAGTATTTGATTCTGAGCCATCGAAGATCATTGCCAATTCTATGGAGCGTGATTTTGAAATTGGGCGTGATGATGGTGTTGCACTGATCCTCGATACTTATCACGATAAAAGAACCGGCCTTCTTTTTGTCGGCACGCCATTGGGCGCAAGATATGACGAGGAAATAAACGAGGATGGCAACTATGAAAACCCGGCATTCAACACTTTCTGGGACCTGGGCGCTCACTTTGATTCCACAGGTTATGAAATGGAATTCCGGATTCCATTTTCTTCGCTCCGGTTTAAACAAAGTGATACCGTTATCATGGGATTTAAGTTTGTGAGAAACGTGATGAGAAGAAACGAATATGACCTCTATCCGAAAAATGATCCTGCGATTAACAACGCATGGAATAAAGTAAGCCTCGGTGAAGAAATTGTTTTTACAAATCTGAAAAGTAAAAAACCATTTTATTTTGCGCCTTATGTGATTGGAAATTATTCAGAAAAGAATGAGCTGAATAAAGCGGGAACTACATACGAAAATTCAACTGAATGGCTTACGCGTAAACATTATTCCTCTAATAAAACAGTTGATAAAATTATCAGTAATATCGGAGCCGATGCCAAATATGGCATCTCAAAAAATTTTACACTCGACCTCACCCTCAATACAGACTTTGCACAGGTGGAAGCGGATGACTATATCGTTAACCTCACAAGGTTTGATGTAAACCTGCCGGAGAAACGGAATTTCTTTCTTGAGTCGCAGAACTATCTTGAATTCCCGATCAATAATTTCTATTCCATTTTTAATTCACGTGATATTGGTATTGAAGGTGATCAGATGGTTCCCATTATAGGCGGTGCAAGGCTTACAGGGAAAGCAAACGGATGGTCGGTGGGCGTAATGGAATTGCAGACTAAGGGAGTTGATTCCTTCGATATTCCTTCAAATAATTTCAGCGTGCTGCGTGTGCGGAAAGATATTGGTACCAAAGGAAGCTATATCGGCGGGGTTTTGACAAATAAAATTTCAGCCAGCGGTCATTCCATCTCTAATCATGTAGCAGGTCTCGATTATTTTCACCGCGTAAATCAAGTGTGGTATGGCAGGGCACAGATCGCTGTTTCGAAGGATGCCGGTGAAAAATTAAGTGCAGGTAATTTCGAGGGCAATTTCTATGTTGCGCAGGATAAAAGAGTCGGATTTGCCAATACGCTTTACGTAGAAGTTTTTGGGGGACAGTTCAACCCGGGGATGGGATTTCTTCCTGAAAATAATTATTGGAATATCTCGCTTCACAATTCCTATATATGGGATCTCAATAAACACGGGCAATTGAATTATCTCACACTTTCCAATACTTTATCGTCCAAATGGTTTTTGAAACAGGGCACCGGAGAAACTTTTACAGAAAATCCTTCCCTGGCGCTTTTATTTAAAAAAGGTAGAAGTATCAATTTATCGCCGGCTTATATAAGAGATCATGTAACGGAAACATGGCATCTGAGTGATGAGATTACTATCCCTGTCGGAACTTACAAAATGTTTACCCCGGAAATTATTTTTAACGGGAACGCCAATCATACCTATACTTTTAACGGCGATGTTAAATTCGGAGATTTTTACGGAGGGAAAATGATATTGATCAATCCCTCGTGCCACATAATTTTCAATAAATATTTCTTTCTTGATCTGAATTACCAGTTCACAAATATCAAATTTCCTGCAGCATACAATGAACGTGGCAAGCCGGTTTATATTTCGCATCTTGTAAACGGCAAATTTGCTCTTATTCCCTCAACAAAATTCAGCATCAAAGTACTTGCCCAATATGATTACCAGTCCAGTCAGTTCGGTGGAAATCTTCGACTTCGCTATAATCCCCGTGAAGGAACCGACCTGTATTTTGTAGTGAATGAGAATTTAAACACCAATGTAAATGATAGCCATCTTTCACCCCAGCCGCCGGTATTGGACAACCAGTCGGTGATTGTAAAATTTGTAAAGACGTTTAGTTTGTAATTACTGTTTTGTCTTTTTTCATTATCATTTTCTGATTCAATTTTCAACCTTGCATTCATTCCTATCCGATAAATGTTCCAAACAGTGCCGCTAAGTGATCCAATGATCTTCGCGAACTATTGCTAATTATTTCAATCGCCTGATACCCTGAGCTTCGTCATTTCTTGATATTACAACCGACAATTTTGTCGCCACATCCAGGTTCCCTTGATTTAAAATCCGGCTGTACAGGCTGCTCATGCAAGAGCCTTTTTGGCTTATTTTTAACCGGTTGCACCCTATTCAATTCAGTTATTTTGTCGCTTATGTATATATTGCAGCCCAAAAAATCAATTAACGCATAACTGCATGAAGAAAAAAATCTTCCTGTTCCTTCTGATTTCAGCAGCCATTTTCACCGTGAATGCACAGGAAAAAAGTACCGCCACGAAAAAAGACTGGAGTAAAACAGACCTCAGCAATCGTGCAAACGACCATCTCATGCTGCAATATGGATATGATGGATGGTCGGGAACAAATGACACCATCAGCCCATCGGGTTTTTCGAGGCATTTTAATATTTATTTTTTGTACGATATGCCTTTTAAAACCAGTCCTCATTTTAGTGTTGCCATAGGCGCCGGCATAGGCAGCAGCAATATTTTTTTTAAAAATACTTTTGTCAATATCAAATCACTTACTGCAACATTGCCATTTACCAATGTAAGCGCCACCAATCATTTCGATAAATTTAAGCTCGTCACTACCTATCTGGAAGCTCCGGTAGAATTCAGGTATGCTAGCAATCCGGTGCAGCCTGATAAGGGTTTTAAGCTTGCGGCTGGACTCAAGGTCGGCACTTTATTAAAATCTTACACCAAAGGAAAGAACTGGGTGAATGCAAACGGCGAAACTGTGTATGGGAAAAATTATGTCAATAAAGAGTCCTATAAAAAATTTATCAACGGTACGAGGCTTGCAGTTACCGGTCGGTTTGGCTTAGGCAATTTTTCCATTGATGGATCATACCAGTTAACCAGCTTTCTTAAAAGCGGCGCCGGGCCCGCCATTAATCCTTATTCTATAGGTGTCACATTGAGCGGGTTGTAAAGCTCCTGAACAACCTTTTTTGCAGATAGTCTTACTGTGCCGGGCTATTCTTTTTCATCGCATTACCTTTGCAGAAAATTTTTAAGCATTGATAGAAAAAGCTAAAAAGATCGGGCGTGAAGAAAAAGCCGTAATGGTTGGATTGGTGCAGGATGATCAAACGGATGAACAGGTACAGGAATACCTTGATGAACTGGCATTCCTCGCAGAAACGGCAGGCGCTGTTGCAATGAAACGGTTCACTCAAAAACTGCCGCATCCAAACAGCAAAACTTTTGTGGGCAAAGGCAAACTCGAAGAAATAAAAAAATATCTTGATGGCAAAGCAATTGACGTGATCATATTTGATGATGAATTGAGCGGATCCCAGATTTCAAATATCGAAAAAGAGTTGGGCGTAAAAACCATTGATCGCAGCGATTTGATACTCGACATATTTGCATCAAGGGCACGAACAGCACAGGCTAAAGTACAGGTGGAATTAGCGCAGTACCAATATTTATTGCCTCGCCTGAAAGGTATGTGGACACACCTTGAAAGGTTGGGCGGAGGCATCGGAACCCGCGGCCCCGGTGAAACGGAAATCGAAACTGACCGGCGAATAATAAAAGATAAAATCTCTTTGCTGCGGAAACGTTTGAGCGGGATAGACAAGCAAATGTTTACGCAAAGAAAAGAAAGGGGCGAATTCATCCGGGTCGCTCTTGTGGGCTATACCAATGCCGGCAAAAGCACTTTAATGAATTTGCTCAGCAAAAGTGATGTATTTGCAGAGAATAAATTGTTTGCTACACTCGATACCACTACCCGGAAAATTGTTTTTGAAAATACCCCTTTTTTATTGAGCGATACGGTAGGATTTATCAGGAAATTACCCCATCATCTTGTGGAAAGCTTTAAAAGTACGCTCGATGAAGTAAGAGAAGCAGATATTTTGCTGCATGTCGTGGATATTTCACAACCTCAGTACGAGGAACAGATGGGGGTAGTAAATAAAACGCTCCAGGAAATACAGGCCTACGATAAACCTGTTTTAATTGTTTTCAATAAAATGGATCTGTATGAGAAAAAAACTTTTGATGAATGGCTGGAAGATTCTGTAAAACAGGAAATATTAAAAGACCTGAAAGAACGGTGGGAACATGATTCAGATGGCAATTGTGTATTTGTTTCTGCCACAGAGCGCACCAATATTGTCGTGCTTAGAAATTTGATCCTTTCAAAAGTGAGGGAATTATACAAGGTGAGGTATCCTTACAAAACCGCTTACTTTTATTAGCAATACAATGCAGAGATTATCAACAACAAAAGCAGTGGCCAAACAATTTTATGCATTTGCCAGTTGCTTAATATCTGCTGCCTCGAGAATTTGTTTCGTGTAACCAATGGTTACCGTGTTGATCATTGCCCTTCCCACCTCCTGCATGCTAAGCACCCTTTTCGGTGAAATAGCTTTGATGATCTTCCCGATAAATTTATAGGTGGACTTCCAGTTCTTTTGTCCATCGAAAGGTAACATAACGCCGGGACGAAAATTATATGCCGCTTTAAACGGAAGCCTAATCAGGTCGTTTTCTGTTTTGCCTTTTACTCGTGCCCACATCATACGGCCTTTTTCACTGCTGTCTGTCCCGGCTCCCGACACATAAACAAAAACCAGTTTGTCGTTTACTGCAATCAGCGATTTGGCAAAAGCCAACGTTGTATCGTAAGTTAAGTACCTGTACTTTTCTTCCTTCATACCTACCGAACTTACGCCGGCGCAGAAAAAGCAGGCATCATAACCTTCAATAACTGAGGCAACTTTGCCCAGTTGAAAGAAATCGGGAACGATCAGTTCTTTTAGTTTTGGATGATTTAGTTCATAATGTCTGCGGTTAATGATCAGCACGTCGGACACTTTTGGATTTTGCAGACATTCAAACAACACGCCTTCGCCAACCATGCCTGTAGCGCCGGTGATGATTACTTTGATATCACTCATTTTTATTTGTATTGATGAAGCGAAGGTCGGCAGAAAAAATGGATGGCGATGCGCTGAAAAGTTTAAGGATGGAAAGAAGAAATTTTGGGATAGTGCCGCTATGCTGCCATTTCCACGAAGCGGAGAGAGAGGGATTCGAACTTTTTACTCTATCATATTGATTTGTAATAAATACCACCTCACCTGCATCTTAGCTCACTAAAAGACTCACCAAAAAATTCTCAGTAATTAAAATTAAATCGATCCATACACTTTTCCAACTATTTTTTTCAGGCTTTACATAATAAAATATTGGATGACTATCCATTATTTGAAAAAAACACGGGTAACACTGATTAGACGGATAAGCAGGATAAATTCTATAAATACCCCTGCCCTGGCGCGGTGATAATCAGTATAATATCTTATGCTCAAAAAGATAATTCCAAAAGGCGGATAGTCATAAAATATTTGATTTTTCTGCCAAACTTTGTAAGCTGAATTTGACCTGCAGCTTCTCCATTTTTTTTGTTTCAAGCTGATAGCACCAAAACAATTGTAAACTATTCCGGCTTCAATTCTTTAATGATATTATAACGGTATTGAGTGTCCAGGTAACCTGCATATAAAAAAGCCAATTATATATTACTTTGACCTTAAAGAAATCCTGCTAATGGAAGGGCAGAAAATCAATTTTCAGGACGGATGAACCTTATTTCATCGTCCGTTGCCATCTCAATAACATAGCTTCCTGAAGTAATAAAATGAAGTAATTTATGTTTTAATGCCTGCATATTTACCCTTACATCTGCAGCTTTGCTGAATTCCTGCTCAATTACCAGCACTCTATATTGCTTATTCAACTGGTTAATATTATCTGCAAGCCTTTTAAGTTTGTTCGGCTTTGATATGAGATTTGATGGCTGTTTCATATAATTATTTGACAAAATTATCCTGATTCCGGACCACTTAATAAAAAAAATTCCCGGCAATATAGCCGGGAATGTATGGGGATATTTTGTAAGTCATCCCCTGCTTGCCTGAATATCTGCATGCTGTTTTTCCCTGTAAAGGAGGTATTGCAGTACAATAGAATCCGGGTTATTCATAAATTAGAGCGGCATTAAAACATACTCATCCCTTTTTTGTTGATCACCTGGCGCCTAAAAAAATTGAGGCAACTGGATTCACGGGTAAGCATTTCCTTCAGGATATGGAAACGATATCGTAAACTCCGAGCCCTCATTTTCAATGCTCGTAAACTGCATATCTCCGCCATTAAGGTTGACCAGGCGGCGTACTATCACCAGGCCCAAGCCAATACCATCCGCATTTTCTGCATTACTTGCCCTGAAAAAACTATTATGCACAAGGTGTTGTTCATCCTCCGGGATGCCAATGCCAAAATCTTTCACAATGATCCGGACGGATGATCCCGTGAAATGTACCTGCAATTCAGGAGGAGGATTCCCCCCTGAATATTTGAATGCGTTGGAAAGCAGGTTATCCAATATTCTTTCGAGTTGCTCCTCTTCAAATATTATTTTAACGGGCAGGCCCGTAATGCTGAGTGAACTATTTCTTCCATCGGACTGCATGGCATTTTGCGCTGAAATGGTGTTGTTGACCACAGATAAAATATCTGCCGGTTTTTGGTTTTGCTTTATTTTCCCTGCTTCTATTTTAGCCAGTAACAAAAGGCCATCGAGCATTCTATTTAATTTTTCTGCTTCAGTCTGAATGCGGCCGATATGCTCCCCAATTTGCAAAATAGTATGCCGGTCATCCATTTCCTGGTAAAATGAAAGCAAATCTGCACTGGATTTAATTGCTGAAAGAGGCGTTCTCAGTTCATGCACGACCAGGTACATAAAGTGCAATTCCTGTGTTTCCATTTCCCTGACCGGCTTTAATAATTTTGTCTTTTTGCTCATTTCGCTATTGGAATGCAGGCGATTTTATTGATTTTCCAGGTTCAGGAAGATACACAACGCGGTAATTTTTAAGTATAGTCGAAAATACAATGATGCAATAACCGGAGAATTTCATCCTCCATATTTTCCGGAGTGATCAGGTAGTTGACTTCAAACAATTCCTTATGATACTGCCGGCAATTATTTCGCTTTTGTGCACAGTGGAAAGCAATCTTCCGCACATTTCCCAGGTCATTTTTATGCAGAAATGCAGCAAGGTGATCGTAGTCAATTCTCCTTGTATTATAAAAAAGAAAAATGATCAGGTTACAGTCGTAAAGAAGGTTTGAGTAGTTTTCTATTTCCAGCGATGAAATCAGTTCCACAATTAACCCCATGTCTTCAAATTTATGCCTCAGAGCTCTTGCATAATCTTTGTTTCCTGTGCAAATGAAAATCCTGTTTGCATAGCTTAAATTAAAATGAATTAACTCCGCTTTGATGTCAGTCAGCTTCATGCGGCAGGGAGTACTACGATGAGATCATACCTCGGTTGCATCCGGGAAATAATTAATAAATTCCGGTCAGGGCTTGAATTCCCGGTTGAAAAAAAATCAGTGTTTTCAGGGAAAGATTGACTAAAAGAATTTTATTTAATTTCTTAACAGCGGGTTATCCGTTATGGAATCAGGCATCATTCAGTGCAGGTTCTTCCACATCACCGGATACACACTCAAACACCAGTTGTTTTAGATTCAGGCT
>JAHEZC010000612.1 GCA_023251275.1 Parafilimonas sp.
AAGCGCATGAGTGTGATATGGCAACCGATGGGAGTAATTGGTGTTATCACTGCATGGAATTTTCCTGCATACAATCCTGCACGGGCCTGGGCGGCTGCTCTTGCTGCAGGATCTACTGTTGTCGCAAAACCTTCTGAGAATACGCCGCTTGCAGGCATGCATTTAGCAGAAGCGCTTACAAAATCGGGTTTACCAAAAGGTGTTTTGAATGTTTTAATTGGCAAAGCATCTGCCATTGGGCAGGAGATGCTTGATAATCCTTTGCTTAAAAAAATAAGTTTTACAGGAAGTACAGCCGTTGGAAAAATATTAATGGATGGCGCTTCAAAAAATAATACAAAGCTTGCGCTTGAATTGGGAGGCAATGCACCCGTTGTAATTTTTGATGATGTGGATGCTGAAGCAATTGCCAAAGCCACAGCAGTTGGTCGTTTCCGTAACAATGGCCAGGTATGTATTGCTCCGCAAAGATTTTATGTACATAAAAATATTTACAATCAATTTGCTGACGCAGTAACAAAGCATGTGGCTAAACTGAAAGTGGGCAATGGTTTTGAAGAAGGCGTGAATGTGGGCCCGCTTATTACGAAAAAGCAAAGAGACAGCGTACTTGAGCTTGTAGAACAATCAAAAGAACAACATGCAGAAATTCTAACAGGCGGTTATGTGCCGCAACATTTGAACAAAGGATATTTTTTTCAGCCTGCTGTTGTCGGCAATCTCAATCAGACCTCAGTGCTGGCACGTAATGAAATTTTTGGTCCTGTGTTACCACTGTTTTCATTTGATGACCTGGATGATGCCATGCAGAAAGCAAATGATACGGAATATGGTCTTGCAGCTTATGTTTTCACCAATGATCTGAAGATAGCTATTCATGCAAGTGAGAGACTGGAGTTCGGAATGGTCGGCGTGAATGAATGGGCGCCGCATGGAACTGAAGCGCCATTCGGAGGATGGAAGCAAAGTGGCCAGGGACATGAAAGCGGCAGCGAAGGATTGTTTGAATACATGGAAAAAAAGTTGATAAGTATTGGAGGGATATAGTCAAATTGTTGAATGGTTAAATGGTTGAATGGTTGGGAATGAGATTTCTCCTTTTGATCGCACATAAAATAACTGCAAACCACAAACACAAAACATGCATGATTTCGGAGCCCTCTCATTGATTCCACCACTTGTTGTAATTCTGCTTGCTATTTTACTGCGTGCTTCGTTTGAAGCGTTGCTTGTCGGATGTATTGTTGGCTTCATTATTATCAGCGTTTATAACGGCACAAATTTCTTTTCTGATTTTATCGCGACATTTTATAAAGTGATGGAAGATGAAAGCACTGTATGGGTGATTCTCGTGTGTGGTCTGTATGGCTCATTGATAGCGCTAATGGTAAGAAGCGGCGGTGCGATGAAATTTGGAGAGGATATGCTGAAATTCATCAAAACCAGGCGGGCAGCGCTTTTCGGCACGTGGTTTCTTGGCTTGTTTATTTTTCTTGATGATTATTTAAGCGCATTGACGGTTGGCATTACTATGAAAAAAATAACAGATTATTTCAAAGTGCCGCGTGAATATCTTGCTTACATTGTAAACACGACTGCACCGCCCTGGTGTGTAGTAGTGCCCCTTTCTACCTGGACATTATTCATTGGTTCTGTTTTGCAGAAATGCAATTTTGCGGCGGAGGGACAAGGCAATCATGTATATCTTTCAATTATACCTTTCGTTACGTATGGATGGATATCTGTGTTGTTAATTCCTTTAATCATTCTTGGTATCATTCCTCTTTTCGGAAGAATGAAAAAATCGCAACTGCGTGCAGAACAAACGGGGGAAACGATTCCTGCCGGAACAAAACTTGCCTCGCTTAAAATGGAACATTTTGAGACTAATAAAAAATCACATTCATTATATTTCATTATTCCGCTTGCCGTAACATTAATTGCCACTTTTGTGTTGAATTATGACGCACTCAAGGGTGTGATGATTGGGGTGGCGTTTACATTTGTTTATTACCTCATTATAAGACTTGGTACGTTTCAGCAGCTTAGTGAAACAATTTTCACTGGCTTCAATAGCATGGTGTATGCACTTGCATTGGTGGTGATGAGTTATATATTGAAAGAAGTGGGTGATCAAATGGGGCTGACACAATATGTGATCAATGGAGTAAAACCATTTGTGAGCAAAGAG
>JAHEZC010000613.1 GCA_023251275.1 Parafilimonas sp.
ACCAAAACGGATAAGCCGGGAAGGTCTTTGTAATAAGGATTGGTCTTATCAAATATCATGTGAAAATGTGAAGGTGCTTTTTCGCGTACAAGGCTCAATCCTTTCAGGATATCTTTTCCAAAGCCATAATGTTCTGAAAGTAATGTAAGCGCAAGATAGGCTGTGACGAGACCTCCCATAATAAGAATAGCCACCTGTATCACATCGGTATAGCCAATCACTTTCATCCCGCCAAGGGTCACTACAATTGAAAACAAACCCAGGCCTGTCATGCACCATTCAAAGCTTATACCTGACAGGGAAGAAACGGCAAGGGCGCCGAGGTAAATAATAGAAGTAAGATTCACGAATACATACACCAGCAGCCAGAACACAGCCATGATGGTACTCACTGTGTCGTTATACCGCTTAGACAAAAATTGCGGCATGGTGTAAATTTTATTTTTCAGGTAAACCGGGATGAAAAATATAGCTACGATAATAAGCGTTGCTGCTGCCATCCACTCATAAGTGGAAATAGCGAGTCCTAATGCAAAACCCGAACCTGACATCCCTATGAAATGTTCTGCTGATATATTCGATGCAATCAATGAAGCCCCGATAGCCCACCAGGTAAGGGCGCCTTCCGCAAGAAAAAAATCTTTCGAATCGGTAACTTTCTTTTTCTTACGGTGATAGATAAAATATCCGTAGCCTGAAACAATGATGAAATAAATAAAGAATACAATGTAATCCGGGGTATTTAAATGATTCATGCGGAGTCAATAAATTTTTCAGAAATTAAACAAGAAAGATAAGAAGTAAATAAAAATATGGAAGAAGTAAAAAAAGTAATTTATCCAGATACCTTTTTAAAAAACCCATCAGGACATTGCCGCTGTTACTTTTCTACATATTCATATCAGGATTAACAATGTCTGCAGAAAACGAATCCTGCCTGTGCGGATTAGGCGCCTTAATTTTTTCGCTATGCATATTTTTGATCTGCCTCATGGTCTCTAAGCAATTGTCCACAATTTCTTTTATCGTACGCTGAATGTATTCGCTCTTTTTGAACTGAAGCACATTCTTATCCATGTCTTCGGCAGTCCATCCGCGTGACCAACCGAGAAAACTGAACGGTGGAAATGTAAAACCCAGGTCGGTAAAGAAACACATCATTTGTCCTGCTACCTGCTGAATATTATCCTGGCCGCCTGTGATAATAAACGAAGCCACTTTGTTTTTGATTAATACCCGGTCTTTGATGGTGATCTGGTTTTGTACACAGTTCAGCCGCTCAGCCATTTTGAAATAAAGCGAGGAAGCATTACCCCAGCGAATCGGCGTAGCCAGCAAAACAATATCCGCCCATAAAATCATGTCCCGATATAGCTGCGTCATGCCATCGTCCGGCTGCATTTCTGTGATGCTGCATGGCCATGTGCATGCATTCATGTGTTGCGAATAATATCCTTCACATGCCCGAAAGCCATGTTCCCGGAGCTTTATCATTTTTACAGATGCACCATGTTTCTCTTCAGCATAGCTCAAAGCCATCTGCAATGCAGATTCTGAAGTACTGTACCGCGGAAGATCGTCGTTCATATTTGTTGCAGATATGCCCAATATATTTTTTGAAACCGGTGTTGTTTCATATTTGAGTTTTATGAGATCCTCAATGATACTCAGATCATGCAAGGCCCGGTGCGCCTTTGTAGCAGGTTGAGCACTTATATAGATATCTTCATCTTTTATCATCACTTCATAGACCGATTGCTGGTCGTGAAAACCGGGAGGCGCACTGCCGGTTTTAATATTGTACTCCCACCCATGCCAGGGACAGGTGACATAATATCCATCATATTTTTCAGCTACCTCACCCAATCCCAAAGGACCTGCTTTATGCAGGCATGCATTTCCCAGCGCTGTAATTTCGCCACCATAATGAAACAGCGCTACTTTGTGCACTCCAAGCTGTATTATTTTCCGGCTGTTTGGCGGCAGTTCAGATAAACGACAAACTTTTGCAAAATTCATATAGCAGTTTTTAAAAGTTTAAATTACCAACAATTTTCCGGTATTTTCTTACCTTATGAAATGATGTTGAAATTCTGAATGCTTATTTTATTTGTATTGAGAGGAATGTCAGTCTATATTCCTTAATGAAATAAATCTTTTTTCGGTGAGATTCAAAGCAAACAGATTTCC
>JAHEZC010000614.1 GCA_023251275.1 Parafilimonas sp.
CTGGATGCACCAGCGCTATAGTGGTATTTGCAGAGCCAGGCTTAGCAACTTGGGTTGTTTTGTACGAATAGGTAAATGTTTGTTTGGTAGGTGCGGTCGCCTTTTTGGATGGTGAAGATGCATAAAATAAAAATGCAAAAATAATAAGCGTCGCTAAGGATAGAATATGCTTCATAGACAAACTTTTTTGGGGGTTATGAATTTAGGTTTATTGAAATAAAAGAAGAATAGTGTTGCAGCAGAATAGCAAGCGATGTCAAGCCAATCAAATGTTCCGGGAATTATATGAAATTTTTGAGCAACCTCTGTACAAGGTGCAATAAAAATAATACTGTATAACCAATACCTGCCTTCAAAAAACAAATCCTCTTTCCAGATTATTTTCATTACCGATAAAAAAGCATATAGCCATAAAGCATCGGGTACATTGAACAGCACAAACGATGTAACAGCCGTATATCTTCCCTGAATGGATAGCAACTTTAAATTGTTCAAAAAGGGCAAGCCTCTGAAAAATATATAACTGCCGGATCCGAGGAATAATAAAATCAGAACCTGTAAAAGGGATCGGAAATTAATAAGTAGCTTTGGCATCGCACAATGATACATATAACAATTTCTGAAAGGCCATTTTTTTAGTAGTTTTACTATTGCTTAAAGTAGTTTGTAACAACTTATACAAATCAAGATGGATAATATTACAATTAGTCAAAACATTGCAAAATTCAGAAAATTAAAGGACATCAAAGCATTTGATATGGCTGAGCGCCTGAAAATGAAAGAAGCAACCTATACTAAATATGAGCGTGGAGAAACTGCTATCACTATTGATTTTGTGCAGAAAGTAGCGCAAATCCTTGAAGTTGATCCGTTGCAAATTCTTACTACTTCACCAAGCAATATTCTCGAAAACATTACTAATTCTTCAATTGCTATACAACATCATAGCACTTTTCAATCATACAGTGAACAGCAAACGGTACTTATGTTAAAATTAATGGAAAACATAATCTCATTAAATGAACGGTTAGTATCACACCTTGAAAAAACCTGATTACTCGCACGGTTAATGTTGTCACTCTTCTACCGAATGTCACCTCTAAGAGCCTTCGTACATTGACAGGCACATTGCAAAATTAATTGGTCATTATTAATAATTGTCTAACTCATACCCATTGACAGTATTATTCATTAAGCTTTTTTGCTGCAACAACTTTATGATCTATGTGTATCCATTAATCTTCTTCTTCATTTACTTTACTTTTGAGTACTCAATGTATTTATATGGGCAAACATGCATACGTCTTTCCGGGCCAGGGTTCACAGTACAGTGGCATGGGAAAAAGTTTATATGAAAATAATCTACAGGCTAAGGAACTGTTTGAACAGGCGAATGAAATTCTTGGTTTTCGTATCAGTGATATAATGTTTGCGGGTACAGATGAAGAACTGAAACAAACCAAAGTCACGCAGCCTGCTGTATTTATTCATTCAGTCATTGCATTTAAAACCCTGGCAGATGCAAAGCCTGATATGGTGGCAGGCCACTCGTTGGGAGAATTTTCTGCGTTGGTTGCAAACGGATCATTAAGTTTTGAAGATGCATTGCAATTAGTAAGTATTCGTGCACAGGCTATGCAGAAAGCATGTGAAATCAATCCTTCCACTATGGCTGCCATTCTTGCATTAGCCGATGAAAAAGTGGAAGAGATATGCTCAGAAGTACAAAATGAAACAGGTGAAGTAGTAGTGCCTGCGAATTATAATTGTCCGGGACAGTTGGTGATAAGTGGTTCTATAAAGGGAATTGAAATTGCCTGCGAAAGAATGAAAGCAGCAGGTGCAAAGCGTGCGTTGGTATTGCCGGTTGGTGGTGCTTTTCATTCGCTATTGATGGTGCCCGCAAAAGACGAATTGGCTGCTGCTATTGAGGCAATACATTTCAACAAACCTTTGTGTCCCGTATATCAAAACGTAAATGCAAAAGCTGTAATTGATATAGATGAAATAAAAAAGAATTTAATAGATCAATTGACAAGCGCGGTGCGTTGGACACAATGCGTACAGGCAATGGTGGCGGATGGCGCATCACATTTTATTGAAGCAGGACCTGGTAAAGTGTTACAAGGGCTTGTTTTAAAAATTGACAAAAGTGTTTCGGCGGAAAGCTTTGCGGGATAAAGCAAATG
>JAHEZC010000615.1 GCA_023251275.1 Parafilimonas sp.
GAAAACAAGCTGCAAAGTATTGGGCGCACAGGATGGAGCAGTGATGCTGTCAAGTGCAACAGGTTGCCTTGTAAGCACTGAAAAAGATATGGACTTGCCGGGCGAAATCTCGTTACCGCAATTATCTAAAAGAGTGTTATTATCACTGCCATTTTTTACAGCAAGTGTATAAGTGCCCGGAGACAGCGGGTTGTTTAAATTAATGATAATCGAATCCGTACCGAAACCATTGCTGCAGCCAATACCCGCAGCCGAACTGATTGCACCATTTAACCCCTGTATTTCAAAATCGCTCCCATCGGCAGCAATGGTTGTGCAAAGCATTCTTTTAGTAAGCTTTATGCCTGTCTGGTTACCCTCGCAATTTGCATTTGCATACAACATTCCCGGCGTTGCAGGATTGGTAATATTTGCCGATCCTCCTTTAAAGGTAAGTGTGAAACCGCTTTCTGTGCCATCGGTAAAATGGCTGACGAGCAGCAGGTAAGTGTGCCCCTCAATTAAGTCGGGCATTTTGCTGAAAGTAGAAATATTGTCAGCAGGCGCTGATGAACATTCTCTCACATTTTGCCCGCTTGCTGATGCACCTGTTTTACCCGGGCTGCCGGACCAGTTTGCACCGCGTACCAAAGCGCCATCGGAATATATTTCTCCCGCACCATGACCGGTGATATCATAAAACTGCCAGTCGTAATTCTCATCCGGATTTTTCGGGTCAATTAAGAAACCAAGAGAGCCGGAACTATAGCAGGTAAACGTGAACCAGAATGGATTTTTATCTTTATAGTCACCCACGCCAATCAGCGGGCAACCCGGAGCGGGCAGCGGAGAGTTAAGACAATCTGGAACCGTATCCTGGATAAAAACAGTACTGCCGCAGACCAGGAATGCAGAAGCGGGAGTCTGACCTTTTACGCCATTTATTTCACAGCCGGTTTGTGCTGCTGCTGTGTTTGCAACGGCAAGCAAAACCAATAAGCCTGTACAGTATTTTAATAACTGCATAACCGGGTAAAACTAACTTTGAACTTTAATAAAAAGAAACAGCGCAAAGCCATTGCCTATTTTAAAAGCGTGGTTTCGTAAATATACTAATTAAATATTTTGAACCCGGAGGCACAAAAGATATCAATGAAATTATGTTTTGCTGTGAGGGGTTTGGTTACTGCACAAATGAAAAAAATAAAAGGTTGTTTTTTTCAAACCGGCGATAAACATATCCAGGCCAGCCTGTTTCTTTCTTCTGCAGGAGATAATAAATATTCCTGGCTTTTTATATTTCAGAAACGGAAATTTCGGAAAAGAAAATTAAAACGACTCCTCTGGATTTCTTAATCATTTTAGTAGTTTTATGCACTTATGAAATCAGTAACAATCGAAGAATTAAAAAAAGTTATTGCCCTCAGCGATTTGCCGGATGAGCATCTGCAGTGGATCTTAGATCACTCCTTTGATGTTGAGTTTGAAGACGGAGACGTGATCATGAAAACAGGTGAAGTTCCCGACTTCATGATGTTTATTATTGAAGGCATTGTTTCATTCTACATGAATAAAAGCGGCACATTGGTGCACTACTTTGATTTTGGCAATGATCATACCACGGGCGGAGCCACCGGCCTGCTTCCTTATTCAAGAATGAAAACATCCCCCGGCACTTCTTATGCAGTAGGTAAGCTGCGGGGTATCCGTATGCATAAAGAGCATTTTCCCGCATTGGAACATCTCAATCCCGATCTTATTCAACGGCTCATTGGCTATATGACGGAAAGAGCCAGGGCATTTGCAACCACCCAACTGCAGCATGAGAAAGTGAGCGCCCTGGGAAAACTTGCTGCAGGAATTGCACACGAATTAAATAATCCCGCTTCGGCTATAGACAGGATATCCTGTGAACTTGAAAAACGGTTGGTGTGGAATTATGGACTCACTGAAAAACTGCTCTTACATAAAATCAATGCAGCGCATATTCAAAGTATCCGCAGCATGGTTGAGGCAAAGGAAAAAGAAAATACAACCAGGAAAAAACTCAGCCCGCTTCAGCGCATGGAGAAGGAAGATGAAATAACAGGCTGGCTTGATCAAAATGGATTGCAGGGAAATCACATTGTTGGTGAAACATTTTCCGACGCCGGATTTGCCGGTGAAGACCTGGAAAAAATAAAAGGCGAT
>JAHEZC010000089.1 GCA_023251275.1 Parafilimonas sp.
AAGGTCTGCTCCCAGGTTAAATTCAACAGAAATATTACTGTTACCCAGTGAGCTTGAAGAAGAAATGGTACGGATCCCTGGAATGCCGTTGATCTGCTTTTCCAAAGGTTCGGTGATCTGGCTTTCGATAATATCTGCATTGGCGCCTGTGTAAGATGTATTGACACTAATGATGGGCGGATCAATGGCCGGGTAATCCCTTACTGCAAGAAAAGTGTAGCCCACCACGCCGAACAATACGATCATGATGTTCATCACAGTAGCGAAGACAGGCCTCTTTAGCGATAATTCAGATATATTCATTGTAATCCCTGATCATGAAATATTATTTACCCACATATCCTTTTCATCAGTAAAATCCAATCCTCAATATTTTTGTCAATATTAGCTCACAACTCATCCAGTTTTTTTACTGTACGCACTTTCACAGGGTTATCAGGGCGTGTAAACAATACACCAGTGACCACCACAGTATCACCGGGGTTAATTCCTTTTACTATTTCCACAAGGCTTTGCTGCCTTATTCCTGTTGTTACATTCACAAATTGCGCTTTCCCATTCTTCACCAAAACCAATTGCTTATTTTTATCATCTGGAATAATAGAATTGGTAGGCGCCATTATTGCTTTTTTATCCACGTTTGCATTAACGTACACTTTTACAAATGCCCCGGGGTTGGCTTTTGCATTATCCTCGAGTAATACTCTTACTAACAAATTACGCGTCAAAGTATTAGCCCTGGGTTCGATTGCAATAACTCTTCCCCGATGCTTTACGCTGTCAGAAGCATCAATCTGCATGGTCACTATATTGCCGCGACTTACAAACTGAGCATATTCTTCAGGAAGAGTGAAGTCAACTTTCAACTGGTCAATCTGCTGCATGGTAGCAATGACCGTTGAAGGAGTTACATACGCACCGGGACTAACCTGCCGCAGGCCGGCAACTCCGCTAAAAGGGGCATTAATTACTGTTTTATCTACTAAAGCCTGCGTATAAGCAATATCAGCTTTCAGACTGTTTACCTGGTTAAGTGCTGCATCATAATCTGCCTGGTTTACGCCGCTGATTGCCAGAAGTTTTCGCAGCCGCTCTTCAGTTAGTTGTGCAAGTTCCAATTGCACAGTGCTTTTTTTGACTTGCATCTGCAGGTCTTCATCATTGATTTTTGCGATAAGTGTTCCCTTCGAAATATAACTACCTTCAGGAATATTCAGGTAAGTGATGCGACCGCTGACTTCAGGATGGAGTTCCACAGATTCATTTGCTATAATAGTTCCATTAGCCTCAATCACGTTTGATATGCTCTTGTTTTCTGCAATGATGACATCAACAATAACAGGCTGATTTATATTTTTAGATGCGGGTGTTTTCTTATTGTTACATGAATGACATAAAAAAATTATCACTAAAAAAAGAGAAGGTATTTTAAGCCGTTGAAAAGAATGCATCGCTATATTTTTATATTTCGGATGGCTTGAGAAATAAAGATAAAGACATTTAAAAACATTGCTTATTCATTTGCAGTCCGTATCACAATTTTGGTCTGCAGTTGCACATAAAATTTTTTGCCGCAAACATCATTCTATGGTTTTTATTATTCTTGTTAGCTTTCCGTCTGCACTTACCCCTTCTAAAATTACCCTGAAACTGCCGGTAATATCATTATTATAAAAAGGAATTTTTATCACGTGGTTTTCCGGTGTTGTCAGTATCATGGGGTTCCAGTAAAGGGTGGAGCGCAGATCCTGCATTTCGTTGCGCTGATCGAATGTTCCATAATTAGGCGAATAAAATTCTTTGAGTGGCGTATAACCGTAAATAAGTTTATAAGGCAATCCTTTACCCGGTTTGTTTACTATATCACCACCCTTTCTCGTATATATTGCAATAGCGCCACCTGCGCCTCCTCCTCCAAAACCACCAATGAATGGTGGCCGAAATACTTTTATATAAGCAATATCACTCATACTGAGATTTGTAACCTGGTCTGTGCTGACAGGTATTTCATCCATATATATTTGTGGTGTGGAGCCACGCCAGGAAAGCGAGTTTTGTCCGCCCGCTGTATTTGCTGCAGTGATCATCAGGCCTGCAACTCTTCCCTGCAGGTATGTAAGCACATTGTAAGCAGCCTTTGATCCAACATCATTCAATACATCGAATTGGACGGCATCTCCGCCGCTGAAAAGACCGGAAGTATATTTATCATCCAATATTTCCATCGGACTTTTTGTTTTGCTTTTTACGATTACGCCCGGTAAAGTTGTTCCTTCCAGCAACTTTGCAAGCTTTGCCTGTTCTGATGCGAGGTAACTGCTATATGCATCTCCTGCTGTATCAATAAGAGAATAAATGAAACTGTTTTTGTCAACCTGAACTTTTTTGGGAGAGCTGACTGTGCCTGCATTAAAAATAACTTCAGTTGAATTGGCTAAGTCCTTTGTTCCCGCAAACTGGTAAAAAACTTTAATTGTATCAAAAAATACATAATCCGGTTGTAAGAACGATCCATCTTTATCAATTGGAAGTGTAAGTATCTGGCGTTGGGTGGTATCTTTGGGACTTACAATAGCCAGCAGAGCGCCTGTACCCCTTAACAGTTCCGGTGAGGCGCCATACACTTTTCCTCCAAAGGCGAGATATGAACTATCCCGTGGATATTTAACAGCGGGCATTTTCCCCTGAACTATTTCTTCCCAATGATATTTTCTCCATCCGTTGGTCAGCATCAAAAGATCAAGATGTTGGGCTATGCTGTCACTGCTATTGAAAAAATACCTCGAAGGATGATATACAAAACCTTTTAAATCCCCGGTAAGCATCAGGCGGGAAATAATATCATCCGTACTGTCCATTCCTATACCTGCATCAGTAATTGCGACTGAAAGATTTGCTGCAATATTTTCAGGCATGCTGATTACTAAAACGTTTCTTGCACGTTTAGATGTGCCGAGAACAGAAAATCCGACTTCGGGCTCAAAATGGTAATCATCGTTATTTATAAATGTAATGCGTTCGGCTACAGGAACCCAATCAGAATCAAACAACGTGACCTGCAAAATACCCGATGGCAATTCTGCTGTAGGAATCGAGCCTCCGGCCATAGGCGTAGCCTCCAGGTTAATGCTTGCCAGATACACAAGTGACTGCTGTAAGGTGGCTATAATATGCAGGTCATGAAAACTTGCAGGAGCATTATCTGATCTCCTGATAAGAAATCCTGCCATACCGCGTGATGGATGTATTTCAAGCGTTGCACCGGCATTTTTTATTGCGGGCAAATCGGTCTGGTAAACTGTCCCTTTTTCATCTTTCCATTTAGCCGAATAGCTTTCTCCCTGCCCGGGCTCCAGGTAAAAAAACCCCATGCCATCATGTATGCTCCGGATGCTGTCCAGTATTGCGCCTTTATGGTTTACCACTGCTCCTTTTATATTCACCGGCATTCCGTAAATATCTGTTGCCTTAAATGCTACCTTACTTTTAATACCGGCAATGCAATCGCCGCCTTCAGGAAAAAAATTAATGACTGGAATATTTTGTTTCGCAACATTTTTTAGTGACGGCTGTTTTGTTTGAATGATACGAATATCTTTATTATAACAAAAAGCTGTGTCAAAATTCAGCATCCATTTTGTGTAAGCTTTTATATGCATTGCTTTGCCTGCATAATCGGAAGGGATATCAAATTGTCCGCGGGCAGATGCCTGCACTACAGGTGATATAAAGTGAATGAGAACAGCTCCGTCTGCATCTGTAAAATCTATGTATAAAGATTTACTGATCTCAGAAATATCCAGACCTGCCATAAGGTATGCTTTGAACCAGATGGTTTCACCCGGGGAATAGGCAGGTTTATCGAACTGTATGTACATGCGCTCCTGCTGAAAATTACTGCTGAACTTACTAATATTATTCTGCACAGTTTGAAGCGTAATAGGTTGTGCAAGGCCGCTCGTAGCTTGCAGCCCGGTTAAAATCAGCAATAAGATTATTAGTTGGGTATTAGATGAACGATAGCGCATACAATTCAGTCAGCTATAAAAAAATTGAACGTTGTTACAAAATAACATCTATATTTTGCAAAGCAGTTAATCTTAACAATACTGCAACATACATGTTTGATCGCTTTTAAAAATCATTTTGCTTAGAATAAATGTAAATACTTTATTCATTATTTTCATCTAAAAATTTGCAGGAATGATACTTCCGTACATTCCGTCTAATGGAGGCGACAGGCTTGCAGAATTGTTTGGCTATGCGATATTGGATACCCCATCCGAACAGGAATTCCAGGAAGTGGTATGGGTTTGTTTTTGATAACACAATTTTTGAAAAAGAATAACGGGAACCTTAATATTAAAAGTGAACCCGGCATAGGAACAAGCATTAGTTTCTCCTTATGAAATGTTTTTAATTCTTCATGATAAAATAAACTGCATGCGCCTAATTTTTTGTTTCATTCTGCTATTGTGTTGTTTAAAATCAACGGCTCAAAAAAAAGACAGGAAACTTGAAGCGCAGATATTAAATTTAATCAGCGGATTTCATGGAGATATTGGAGTGTATATACATGACCTGAAGCGTAACAAATTTGTTGCAATAAATGCAGATACTATTTTCCCAACTGCCAGCATTGTAAAAATTCCCATTTTGATTGGTGTAATGGATAAGATACAGAAAGGAGAACTCAACTATCATCAAAGATTGACCTATACTGATTCTCTTTTTTATGATGAGGGAGATGACATACTTTCTAATTTTAAAAGCGTTGCTACAATTGAATTAAGCAAAGTGATCATGCTGATGCTTACCATCAGTGATAACTGCGCCAGTCTGTGGCTGCAGGGATTAAGCGGAGGAGGTGTAAGAATAAATCAAATACTCGACAGCCTTGGTTTTAAAAGCACGAGAGTAAACAGCCGTACGCCTGGCAGGGAATCATACAGGGCTGAATATGGATGGGGACAAACAACGCCACAGGAAATAGCAACGCTCATGGAAAAAATTGCGCATGGGGAAATTCTCAGTAAAAATTCGGGTGAAAAAATGCTGAGATTACTCGGCAGGCAATATTGGGATGAAGAAGCTATTTCGCAAATACCAGCCGGCGTTTTTGTTGCCGATAAAAACGGCGCTGTTGATGCCAGCCGCAACGAAGTGATCTACGTGAACAGCAAAAATAATCCGTATATCTTCAGCATTTTTACCAAAAATAATATTGATACAAGCTGGGAACCCGATAATGAAGCATGGGTTCTTACAAGAAAATTATCAGCCTTGCTATGGAAATATTATAATCCGAAAAGCGAATAAGTCATTTATGTGAATCCTCCATTCTTTGCCCGTTTACTTGCTTTGCATTTCATCTACGCCCAACCAGTTTTCCGGTATCCCGCCGGTAATGAATTTTGCCGCTTTGGCGAGAAAAAAATTTACCGTGAGGTCATTGGGGTTCGCTTCAGAAACAAACTGGAAAGCTATAAAAGCTTTAGTGAAAGATTTATTTAAATAATTTATCATACCATCATTAAAAGTTGCAAGCGTTGTAATTTTATTTTGCAGTTGCATTGGTGCATCACCATTGAAGCATTCATAAATATCCAGTGGTTCCTGTTTTCCTTTTACCCGTACTTTTCCCAAAGGACGCAAATAAAAATTTTCAGGCGCCATTATTTGCTGAAGAGTAGCATTACTGATAATAATACCTGACTTATAATATTTGGTGAGGCTTTCAATGCGGGAAGCTGTATTTACAGTATCTGAAATTGTAGTCGCATCCAGGCGATCCTGGTCACCTGTAATACCCATAATAAGCGGCCCGGTATGCATCCCTATGCCTATTTGTATCGGCGACTGTTGATTTAACTGACGTTGATTATTGAATTCCTGTACAGCTTTTTGCATATCAATCGCTGCCGAGAGTGCGTCTGATGCATTATCGGGAAATATTGCCATAATAGCATCGCCCAGGTATTGATTAATAAAACCATTATGTTTACGGATAATAGGTCCGATGAGCTCATTGAAAGAACATACAAAACTGAAATTTTCTTCAGGTGTCATTTTTTCAGAAAAAGTGGTATAATCTCTTATATCGGAAAAAAGAACGGTTACAATCTTTTCTACCTGGTCACCGAGACGTATATCGGTTATTACTTCATGTCCCAATGATCGAATAAATTCATGGGGAACAAATTTGCCGGTTACCTCATAAATGCGACGCATCGCCTGCTCTTTTTCATTGGCTTCGCGAATATTTCTTTCATAAAGCAAAGCGCTCTCTATTGCGGCAGAAGATTGAAGCGAAAGCGTGGTAAGCAGTTTGAGATCAGCAGCAGAGTATTGCACCGGCTCATAACTTGCGAGGATAATCACACCCATGATCCTGTGCTTCACTTTCAGCGCTGAATAAATCAATGATTTTATGGTTGGCAACAATATACCTGCTTCAGTTAATTGTGCAAAGTCATCTAATATTTCTGATTGACCGCTGAATATAATCTTCCTCAAAAGCCCGATATGGGTGTTGATCTTTTCATCATCAAAAAATAATTCTCCTTTCGAAGCAATTACCTGCAGTTGTTTACTGTTTTCGTCCCACATGATAACCGCAGCGTTGTCCGATTTGATCACACGGCTTGTTTCTTCCAAAGCAATTTGAGCAATAGAGTTTGCCCCGATAGTTTCCGCCAGTTTTTCCGAAAAATTAAATATCAGGTTTACTTCCTGGTATAAATTCAACACTTCATTGCCCAGCTTCTTTTTCTCGGCTTCTTTTTCTGACAAAACAATAAGAAGGCGTGCTACGATGGCTGCTTTTTCATCTCCCTTTACCCAACCGATGATTTCATCGTCAACTAATACGGGTTGTTGATGATTTATCTCTATCCCTGCATCTCCAATCAATATTTTTCCATTATCATCTTCAATGCATACCTCAGCTTTTATTTCCTTTATCAATGAAAGAACAAGAGCTGAAGCATCATTCTTTTTAGAGACAATATTTTTAAGATTCAATCTCGCCATAAACAAGGAATGGAAAAATTAATAACAGCAATAAATTATTATTATTTAAGAAGGTCATTTGTGCGTAAAAGAAGGAATATAATTAATCCAGACTCAGCACATCTTTTGCTTTACGAAGCAAGGCTTCGGGGTCAAATGGCTTTGTCATATAGAGGTCAGCGCCCACTTCCTGTCCTCTTTGCCGGTCCAGTTCCTGCCCTTTGGCTGTAAGTAAAATAATAAATACATCATTTAATGCAAGTTCCTTTTTTACTCTCCGGCATACTTCCATCCCGTTCATTTTTGGCATCATGACATCAAGAAAAACCAGTTGAGGGCTTTCTTCCTGGATAATCTGCAAGGCCTGTTCTCCATTATCCGCGGTAAAAAAATTCACTCCCTCATCTTCCAGTTCTTCAAGTGTTTGCTCAATGAGCATACGGATATGGGCTTCATCATCAACAATTAAAATTTTTTGTTCCATTTTACATTTTTATAAACTGCTATTCAATTTATGTTATTGGTATATCAAAAACAATACATTTTCCAATCCTTTTTCAAAGCGCAGGGATTGTACAATTTCCTGCTTCCCGGACAGGACAGAATTGAGTATAATGATGTCAGGTTGTGTTGAGATTGCTTTTTCGACTAACTCCCTGCCATCGGATTCAACAACCACATAGCCTTTCGCCTGCAACACATCAGTAAGCGTTTTAACAGCAGCGCTGTCCTCATCCACTACCATTACTTTTTTCTTTGATTTGCCCTGATCGAGCAGTGTTCCAACTTCGGCAAAGAGTTGGGTAGTATCAATAGGCTTGGTAAGATACCGATCCACACCTATCCTGAAGCCTCTTGCCTTATCCTGCACAATGGATAAAACAATAATCGGGATATCCATAGTTTGAGGATCATTTTTAAGAATAGCCGCGACATCAAAACCATTCATCTCCGGCATCATGATGTCCAAGATAATAAGATCAGGGCGGTTAATACGGATTTTTGCCAATGCTTCTTTTCCATTACCTGCTTCTTCGATATTATAGCCAGCCTCTCCTAGTTCCTGCTTTAATAAAGAACGGAT
>JAHEZC010000616.1 GCA_023251275.1 Parafilimonas sp.
ATAAATTCAACTGGAAAAGCCTGGCACCTCATGTAATTGCCACCGTTATTTTTCTAATCATTACGCTTATATATTGCAAGCCTGCACTGCAGGGGAAAGTGCTCCAGCAGCAGGATATTATTCACTGGAAAGGGATGGCTGCCCAGTCTATGAAATTCAAGGAAACACACGGTCATCTTCCTCTATGGACAAACAGTATGTTTGGCGGAATGCCTGCATACCAGATAGCCATGGAAGCATACAACCCGGTAGCGATCGGTTATCTTCATTCTGTTTTCACCTTATTTCTTCCCAAGCCTTTCTGCTTTTTCTTCCTGATGTGTATCTCCTTTTATTTTCTCAGCCAGGTGATGAAAGTGGATTATCGTATCGGGATACTTGGGGCTATTGCTTATGCCTATGCATCTTACAGTGAAATAATCGTGGTGGTCGGGCATGAAACGAAAGCGTTTGCTATGGGTTATATGCCTGCATTGTTAGCAGCATTCTTCCTGGTATTTCAAAAGAAATACTGGATAGGCGCCGCACTTTCGATTTTGTTTACCAGCCTGCTTGTTGGAATGAACCATCCGCAGGTAACTTATTATTTTCTCATTGTGGTTGCATGCATGATCCTTGCTCATCTCATCATTTGGATTCGTAACAGGGAGTATAAACACGCCATCCTCTCCTTATCCATTTTGGGTTTTGCTGCTATAGTTGGAGTAGGAACAAATCTCGTCGTGCTGGCCACAACTTATGATTATTCAAAAGCGACAATGCGTAACGGCACACTCGTACTTGACAGCAGCGCAAAAAACCAAAACACATCATCTACAGGCCTTACGATAGACTATGCATTCAGATGGAGTTATGGCCAAAGTGAAACTTTCACACTATTGGTACCAAATATTTACGGAGGCATCAGTTCAGGCGAAGAACTTGGCGGCAGCTCCCATCTTGCAAAACTTGCCGTTGAAAAAGGCGTGTCCGACGACCAGGCCGCACAGTTTGCTTCACAATTTCCTGCTTACTGGGGACCGCAGGAGCTTGGTACATCAGGCCCGGTTTATGTAGGAGCAATTATATGTCTCCTGTTTTTGTTTGGCATGATCTATTTAAAAATAACTGATCGCTGGTGGATATTGGCTGCCTGCGTGCTTGCTGTTTTGATGAGTTGGGGGAAAAATTTTGAAGGGTTTAATGCATTCCTGTTTAATCACCTGCCTTTGTATAATAAATTCCGTGCACCTACGATGATATTGATTATACCACAGTTATTGTTTCCGTTTGTGTCTATCCTCGCTCTTCAGCAATTTATTTTTAAAGAAACTGACAAGGCTTATGCGTGGAATAAATTAAAGGTGACAGGCTATATCATGGGGGGCATTTTTGTGATTGCGGCGATGTTGTATGTGAGCCTTGATTATAAAGGGCCGGGCGATGATGGTATATTGAATTATTTCAACAGGCTTACACAGGGTAATAAAGAGGATGCCAATACTTTTTACAATGCTTTGAAAGAAGACAGGCAGGCACTATTCGGCAAAGATTTAATTCGTTCTCTTTTTTTTGCAGGGACTGCATTTTTGTTTTTATGGCTGATGCTAAAAAACAGGATAAAGCCGGTATATGCAATGCTGGCAATAGTATTACTCAGTTCGATTGATGTACTTGCAGAAGGAAGAAGGTATCTGAATGACAATAGTTTCCAGGTGCAGGAAGATATTGATGACAGGTTTGCGATAAATCCTTCCGCAGCCGATCTGCAGATCATGAAGGATACAGGTTATTACCGGGTATTTAATCTTACGCAGGATTATTTTAATGATGCCCTTACCTCTTTTCATCATAATTCAGTGGGGGGCTATAGTCCCGCCAAGCTGAGCATTGTAGAAGACCTGTTGAACTACCAATTGCGAAAGCAGCCTATGAACATACAGGTGCTGAATATGCTCAATGCAAAATATTTTATTACACAGGGTCAGCAGAATGAAGCTGTTGCACAAATAAATCCAAATGCGTTGGGAGCATGCTGGTTTGTAAAAAATATTGAGTTTGAAAAAGACGCTGCGTCAGCTATGAAAGCATTGAATACGCTCAATCCGAAAGATACTGCGATTGTAGAAGAGGCTTATAAAAATGCAGTTCCGTTTTTACCCGAAGCAGACAGTACTGCATCCATA
>JAHEZC010000617.1 GCA_023251275.1 Parafilimonas sp.
CAACTATTGTTTTTTATAACTGTATTGTAAGGCTATGGCACCATCGCCTGAAGCTTTTACCACGCTCCATTTTTTTTCATCTGAAAGATTAATAAACCAGCTAACACCCTCTGCAGTCGTGAGCTCTGTAACACTTTCAATAGTTTCGGATACGTATTTTTTTCTAACAGCCAAAAGGATATTTACCGGGAGATCATTTTCCCTATAATATTTAAGTGCACTTAAAAATTGACCGTTCCTGTCATAGGTGGCTTTGGCATATTTGCCGGATTGCGTAAAGCTTACGAGGTAACCATTTTCATCTTCATGCCATTTTATATTCTGTGCCTGTGGAAAAGTGGAATTGAACACATTAATCAATTTTTCAGTTGGCCCTGCAAGCAGTGAAGTTGTTGCGATCAAAAGTGCAGCAGCAATAAAAAGTATCTTTTTCATAAAATGTTTTTTAAATAATAAAATTAATTTCCGGCAATAAAATTATTATCACTTCAAATACATTCAGAGAATACTACATCACCGGAAACTGAATACTGTATTGTATTTACGCCTGGTATCGTTCTCACAACTGAAGCATTGATAAACACAAATGAAGCCTGAATAATACAAACTGAAATTGCGTGTTTGCTTATTTGTTTTTGCGGTTAACTTTTTGTTAAACTACAGGAGTGAAGTTTCAAAGGCTTTAAAGCTGTTTGCGTGGTTTAATTAATTGTTTTTTATCCGCATCTTTGCCGATAATAAATAAATTAAAGATGAAACTTGCTACAAAACTCATTCATGCCGGTATTGAGCCTGATCCTTCTACCGGGTCAATTATGACACCTATCTATCAAACATCTACTTATGTGCAGTCTGCGCCCGGGCATCATAAAGGTTATGAGTATGCACGTTCCCAAAACCCCACCAGGCATACGTTAGAGAAGGCAATGGCCGAAATTGAAAATGGTAAATACGGTTTGGTATTCAGCAGTGGCGTAGCTGCGACCGATGCGGTCATTAAATTATTGGAGCCGGGTGATGAAGTAATTGCAGGCAACGATATGTATGGCGGCACTTTTCGCCTCTTTAATAAAGTGTTTGCAAAGTTTGGAATAAAATTTCACTACGTGGATATGACCAGGTTGGAAAACATCAGCGCACTCATCAACAGCAATACTAAACTCATCTGGGTGGAAACGCCTACCAATCCGTTAATGAATATTTCTGATATCGAAGCAACGGCTGCGCTGGCAAAACAGCATCATATTTTATTGTGTGTGGACAATACTTTTGCATCTCCCTATCTCCAGAATCCGCTTGATATGGGCGCCGATATTGTACTGCATTCAGCCACAAAATATATAGGTGGCCATAGCGATGTGATACAAGGTTCGCTTGTGTTGAATGATGCAGCGCTAAGGGATCAATTATATTTCATCCAGAAAAGTTGCGGCGCTGTGCCAGGGCCACAGGATTGTTTTCTTGTGTTGCGCGGGATTAAAACATTACATATACGCATGGACAGGCATTGCGAAAACGGTGAAAAGATTGCACATTATCTGCGTAATCATCCGAAAGTTGGTAAAGTATATTGGTGCGGATTTGAAGATCATCCAAATTATGACATTGCCAAAAAACAAATGCGCGGCTTCACCGGTATGATGAGCTTTGAATTAAAGGACACGAGTATGGAAGCCGCTATGAAAGTTTTATCTTCTACCAAAGTATTCGCTTTAGCCGAAAGTCTCGGTGGAGTGGAGTCACTGATCAATCACCCGGCAAGTATGACGCATGCATCCATACCAAGAGATGAAAGAATTAAAAACGGGTTGAATGATTACCTGATAAGATTAAGTGTGGGTATTGAAGATGCAGATGATCTGATTAGTGACCTTGAACAGGCAATCGGGTAAATATTATTTGGTATCTTTAATAAAACATTTTTAATGAATGAAGCCATAAATGAAATTCTTAAATTAAGTGTTGAAGAAAGGATTCTTGCTGTAGAAAAGATTTGGGATAGCATAGCAGAAGAAAGAAGTGCACCGGTTCCCAACTGGCATTTTGAAATATTACAGGACCGAATCAGGAATCACAACAAAAATCCTGAAAATGGAAAATCATGGGAAGAAATAAGGGCTAAATATTCAGGAAAATGAATACTTATTATTCCATCGAAATCTG
>JAHEZC010000618.1 GCA_023251275.1 Parafilimonas sp.
AAACACTTTGCAGGCGTATCGGAACCGGCAGAGATGGTGAGATGTGAAAAAAACATGTCAACCATTTAACTAGTCAAAAATTCGTCATGGTACACTCACCGCTGATAATTAACAATTCGCTTACACTTCCTGTCATGGAGGCCTTTTATACCCTGCAGGGCGAAGGTTATCACCAGGGAAAAGCAGCTTATTTTATCCGCCTTGGCGGGTGCGATGTAGGCTGCGTCTGGTGCGATGTAAAGGAAAGCTGGGATGAATCTTTGCATCCGCTTCTGACAATTGATAGCCTGAGACCGGCTGTAAAAGAAACTCCTGCAGAAATCGTGGTGATAACAGGTGGTGAACCGTTGATGCATGATCTTAATGAACTCACTTTTTCGCTTCGCTCAGCAGGTCTGAAGACGCATATCGAAACATCCGGCGCTCATCCTTTAAGTGGTTCATGGGACTGGATATGCCTGTCACCCAAAAAATTCAAAGCTCCATTGCCTGAAATTATTCCTCTGGCAAATGAATTAAAGATCATAGTGTACAATAAGTCTGATTTTAAGTGGGCGGAAGATTATGCATCACAGGTTTCCCCGGCATGTAAATTATACCTTCAACCTGAATGGGAGAAGCATGACATTGTAACTCCTCTTATTATTGATTATATCAAATCAAATCCAAAGTGGGAACTGAGTTTGCAAATACATAAATATATTAATGTGCCGTAGAAAAACCTACGATTTCAGATTTACGATTTTTTTCACGTTTCACCTTTCCCGTTTTAACACAAAATGAACTTACTTTAAATTTTCCAATGAAATATTTCAGCTTCTTTATTATTATTTTCCTTTCAGCCACATCAATTGGCCAGGCATATAACCCGGAAAGCATCAATAAAAAAGCAATTAAAGCATACAATGATGCGATGCTTCAATTGCGTGACGGTTTTATAAAAGATGCTATCCCGCTCCTTGGGAAAGCCATAGAATATGACCCCGCTTATGCAGAGGCCTATTTGTCATTTGCGGGTGTGTATGGCGAATTAAAAGACTACCGGAAATGCATTGAGTACTATGAAAAAGCAAGAAGTATTGATACTGCATTTTTCAAATACTATAACCTGCCCTACTCGATTAATCTTGCGGGACTTGGCAGGTTCAGTGATGCGCTGGATGCGATCAATAAATTTCTCGCAATACCGAATCTCAGCGACAAAAGCATTAAAAGCGCACAATACCGTAAACAATGTTATGAATTTGCCCTTAACTATTTAAAGGAACATGAAACAACTAACTATGTGTTCGCACCGGTAAACCTTGGCGACAGCATTAATTCAAATCATTCGGAATATTATCCGTCTTTTACCATCAACGACAGCATCTTTGTTTTTACCCGCAGGGGCGAAGGCATACGCGAAGATTTTATGGAAAGCACAATTACTCCTGATGGCTACCACAAAGCCAGGATAATAGAGGGAGACATTAATATAGAACCATCAAAGGGAGGGATCAACATTTCCCAGGATGGAGAATGGCTCATCTTCGCAGGAAATTTCCAGGGAAAAGGTTTCGGAAATTTTGACCTGTACCTTTCTTATAATACGCCAACCGGCTGGAGTGAGCCAATAAATTTCGGGGCCAATATTAATTCAGATGCGTGGGAAAGCTCACCTTCCCTCAGTCCCGATAAAAATGCTTTATATTTCAGCAGCGACAGGCCGGGCGGCTATGGCGGAAAAGACCTTTATGTAAGTTACAGGCAGCCTAACGGAAAATGGTCGCCTGCACAAAATATGGGACCAACGATTAATACAAAGGGGGATGAACTTGCACCTTTTATTCACGCTGATAATCAAACATTATATTTTACCTCTAATGGTTTGCCGGGCTATGGCGGTACTGATATTTATGTGATAAGAAAAATCAATAATCAATGGAGCGAACCTGAAAACCTTGGATATCCTGTGAATACAATAGAAAATGAAGGAAGTCTTTTTGTAGCATCTGACGGGGTAACAGCCTATTATGCAAGCGACCGGGCCGATACCCGTGGCGAACTTGATCTGTATAAGTTTCAACTGCGCGAAAACATCAGGCCGGCAAAGACACTCTACGTTCAGGGTAACGTTTATGATGCTGCCACGCATAAAAATATCCCATGCGCAGTGGAACT
>JAHEZC010000619.1 GCA_023251275.1 Parafilimonas sp.
TCTTTATGTTTGAAAGTAATTTGTATCAATCTTGAGAACGGCGGATAAAAAAAATTTTTCCTGTTTTCAATTTCAAATTGATACAATTGTGTGTAATCATGTTGCTGCACAAATTGCAAAACTGGATGATTTGTATTGCTTACCTGTATCAATACTTTTCCCAGGTTATCTTTTCTTCCTGCCCGGCCGCTCACCTGCTCCATCAGTTGAAACGCTCTTTCATTCACACGGAAATCTGCAAAGTTTAAAATACCATCCGCATCGAGTATGCCCACTAAATTCACATGTTCAAAATCAAGTCCTTTCACTACCATTTGGGTACCCACCAGGATGTCTATGCGCCGCTGCTCAAAAAGTTTAATCAGGTTGTCATGATCATATTTTCCTTTTACACTGTCATAATCCATCCTTGCAATTTTGGCAGCAGGAAATTCGTCAGCAATGATTTCTTCAATCTTTTCGGTCCCGAAATTTTTTTGAATGAAATAATGATTACCACAGGCAGCGCATGTTTGAATAAGCGGATAAGGAGTGCCGCAATAGTGACACAGCAGCTTATTTTTTGCTTTGTGATAAGTGAGTGTAACGTCACAATGCCTGCATTGGGGAATCCAGCCACATGTGCCGCAGATGAGATACGGTGAATAGCCTCTGCGGTTTTGAAAAAGTATGACCTGTTTTTTTTCTTTCAAAGAAGTTTCTATTGCAGCTTTAAGTTGCGGTGAAAGCATTATTTTCCCCTTTTCTTTCGTCACAATTTTTTTTACATCAACAATCTCAATCTGCGGAAATGCAGTACTGCCAAATCTTTCAGTCAACTTAACCAAACTGTATTTATTTGTTGATGCATTATAATAGCTCTCCACTGAAGGAGTGGCGCTGCCCAATAAAACTTTTGCATGGAATAATGACGCATAGTAAATGGCAGCATCTCTTGCCTGGTAACGGGGCGCCGGATCCTGTTGCTTGTAAGAGCTATCATGTTCTTCATCTGCAATCACCAATCCTAAATTTTTAAAAGGAAGAAACAATGATGACCTTGCGCCAAGCACAACTTTCACTTCGCTGCTTTTTACTTTGTTCCATATTTCCACACGTTCATTTGGATTGAATTTGGAATGATAGATAGCAATGTATCCGCCGAAATGTTTTTGCAGCCTGCGAATGATCTGCGCAGTCAATGCAATCTCCGGCAACATGTATAATACCTGTTTCCCTTCTTTTAAGAACTGCTCCATCAACTTTATATAAATAAGCGTCTTACCGCTTGCAGTAACGCCATGCAAGAGGCAAACCTGTTTTTCATTAAATGAATTGAGAATATCTTCCGCAACCTGTTGTTGTGTAAAAGATAATTCAAAATCAATGATTACATCTTTTGGCAATGACCGGATACGTTCAGCGGAACGTTTCTCGGCAATAAGAATGTTTTTATCTATTAAACCTTTTAGCTGCGATGCAGATGCATTTGCTTTTTTCAGCAATTCGGATTGTATTACCTCGCCTTCTGTTTTTACCAGGTGCAGGTATGAAAGTAATAATTCCAACTGTTTGGGCGCTTTATTCTTTTGCCACTCATTCAACAACTTTTCAAGATCGGGTTCGTTATGATATTTCGGATGCAGTAAAATATAAGTTTCTGTTTTCACTTTATATTTTTCCTGCAGTTCTTCCCACGCAAAACAAACTTTTTTTTCAATCAGTCTTTTGATGACAGGATATACATGCGACGCATCAAGAATTTGCTGCACTTCGCTGAGTCTTAATTCTTTTTTCAAACTCAATGCATCAGCTACAAGATATTCCTCATCATCAAGGCCGGTAAGATTTTCTCCGTACTCATCATTCCATGTTAATATAGTTTCACTCGACAATTTTAAATTTGATGGAACTGCTGCCTGCATTACGTCACCCTCGCTGCACATATAATAATTGCTGATCCATTCCCATAAGCGAAGTTGCTGCTCATAGACCAAAGGTTCTGTGTCGAGAATATTCAGAATGGGTTTTGGTTCAAAAGCATCAGGCTTGCCGGGAAAAATTTTTTTTATTATCCCGGTATATTTTTTATTTCTCAACTCCACTTCAGCACGAATACCTGGTTGTATGTTGTCTGTTAAATGTTGCGGAACAGACCATGTATAATTTTTGGGTAATGCA
>JAHEZC010000620.1 GCA_023251275.1 Parafilimonas sp.
ATAGTTCTAAAAAAATTGCATAGTCACAGATTTTGGCGGTCAGGCGACCGCCAAAGGCGCAACTGCCGCAGTTGGTCGCCTGACCAACTGCAACTGGCAGATGAAAATCCTATTTTTCATCATCCTCTCAGCCGGTTTGAATATAACAGGTATGAAAATCAGGAAGAAGATATTTATTTCTTTGAATAAAATCTGTTCGCAATAAATGAAAGAGGCAAACCAATTACAAGTATAAGAATTAAAATTCCCGTAATTATTCCAGAAAGAAGAAAAGGTAATGCAGGTGTGTTGGAAAGCGGTACTACAATCAGGTTCATTATAAGCCATACGCTATGCCCGATAAAAATTTATTTTTTTCAAGTATTTTAATTTTCGGATAAAGCAGTAAAAAAATATAGTAAAAGCGTATGCAATAATAAAATGAAAGATGAGACCATATCCTGCGATCCATAAACTTCCTGAAAATGCAGCTTTCCCGAAAACTCCGCTTGCAATAAATTGAAAAATAATGATGGGATTTTTACCTCCTCCGATCATATAGTTAATTATTGCAGCCAGCGCATCAAGGCTGCCAACGAGTAAACCAGTCCATAAAATAGTTTTGAAAAGGTCTTTCGCTGCTGCATAATTTATTTTTTTTGAACCGAGTTATTATTACACAGGTACAGAATTAATGCTGAGTGCTTTATTCATGATAAATCAAATCTATACTGCTGCTGACCATCAGGTCGGATGAAACAGTCAGTTCTTCTTTTTTATTCCCATAAAGAATTTCCAGCCTGGCAGTATTCGGCGGAAATTCCCCTAAGTTTTCCGCATGAAAGACCAAAGAATTTTTTTCAGTTTTATTTACAGGAACTTTTATTACGACAGCACGGGCTGTCAGTGATAATTTGTCAATAATTACCTGGCCATTATAAATTACAGATACTATGTCTCCGTCAATAACGCCATTGTCGTACACCCGTAAGGTAACAGAATCTTCATGTACTATTAAAGTCCTGATAACGTTTATCCTTCTTTCGTAAAAATGAACTGGCAATGTTCTTGCCTCTCCTTTCAATTCCGTGATGGTTTTCTGTGGCAATACCGGCATAGTACTCCGCGATGCTGAGGCAATGGTGTCTTTTTGTGAAGCACGTATAATGGTCTGTGACTGAAACGAAGTATTTGCTTCCGGAATAAAAATAAGCGGCCCCCCCGCTTTCAATTTTGCTCCGCTGACAGGTTTTAATGGCGGTAACGAAATATTTTTACGGGATGCTGAAACGATGGTATCAGTTCGCGATGCACGTATGATGGTTTGTGAATGAAAAGCTGTATTTGCCTCGCTGATAAAAACAAATGATGAGCGTGATAAACTTCTGTTTACTTTCCATGGAAACAGGCGTTGCTTTTTTTCTTTGATGGATACAATCGTATCAACAGTATGATACATCAATGAAGAAGCCATGCTTTGCAGGGGAGATGCAGTATTGACAACAATTGCCGGTTCAGGTTTTTGCTCATTATTTGCCAGCACATTCAATATTACCGTTGCAGAAGAATCAAATTCAGACATCACTCTTGAGAATTCCATAATGCCATTACATGGCCGTAAACAACCTTTTATTTCACCCCTGAAAATAAATCTGCCGTTCTCTATTGAAAATATCATTTCGGGCGGTGAACAGGTATTGCATCTCGTTTCCCATTTAAGGTTGCGGCCGGGCGGATTCTTTACATAGAGTATGCTGTCGCGTCGTAATATTAAATATTTGTCGTAAAAAGCTCCTGATATTCTTGAATCGAAATGCACAGAGGTATCAAACGGGAGCATTGTTTTTATAATGCCCTCAAACTTATTTCCTTCAGTTTTGTAAATGCTTAAAACAATATCAAACTCCTGCACAGCTTTACTGCCGGGGCTGTAAGTCCTTCCTTCCCAGCTTCCCTGCAGCCAATCGCTCTTTTGCGAATACAATGTTGCAGTGGGAAAAATAATTATTGCAATAATTAAGATGTGCAATATTCTCTTATGTATGGGATATGCCGGTTTCATTTTCCGGTTGTAAATTAGGAATATCACGTATGCAATGTCGTTAAAATTTTTTTACCCTAAGAGGCTAAGCTTTGGAAATGATTCAATTCTTAACCAGGTTTGAGAATCAAATTAA
>JAHEZC010000090.1 GCA_023251275.1 Parafilimonas sp.
GATATAAGCCCTAACGAAGCAGCTAAACCATCAACCCCATCAATCAGATTAAAAGAGTTAACTACAACCATCATCGTAAAGAAAGTAAATACGTAACTGGCTACAGGAGTTAATTCGTTGATGCCAAGAAAACCATTTAAGTTGTTGATAAGCAGATGAGCTTTTGCAGTAATGATTGCTGATACGACCAATTGACCGAATACTTTCTTCCAGGCTTTAAGAATAAAAATGTCATCAATAACCCCGATAATAAAAATGATAAAAAAAGTAGCCAGGAGAAACTGAAATTCAGAATCGCCAAACTGAAAGTCAGAAATCAGCAACAGGCTTAGGGTGAGGCCTATAAAGATCCCAATCCCGCCAAGAGAAGATATCGAATCGGTATGTGTTTTTCTTTCATCAGGAATGTCGTAAATCTTATTAATTCTGGCAATTCTTATTACAAAAGGCATTAAAAAAAACGTGATCAGGAAAGCAATGATAGCTCCGGCAGTTACTTGTACCATTCCGCAAAGTTTTAGGTTATCAACAGCAATTAATTATGATTTCTAATGTGAAAAACATAGATTCTCATAATACAATATATAAAATTTTGACTTATAAAAGAAATTTTAGTTTAAATATTTTCGCTAAGATAAAGAACTTATTCTCACAAATTGTAATACTTCGGCAGGAAACATTTATTTTGACAAGAATAAAAGTACTTAATCAAATAAAATGAACACCTTAAAATATTACCTTCCTCAATTAATGACCAATGTGCAAAAAATGCACAAATTCCCCCAATAGACATTGGTGTAACCGGCTAAGATGGAAGGACATTAATTTTTATACCAGCCTCTTTACACTTCTGAAATTCTCATCAATACAAAGAATACCTGGTCGTTTTCCTTGTTTCAGGCTTCCGAAAGTATCAGCAATTTTTAATGCTTCAGCGCCATTGAGAGTAGCCCATCGCATGACCTCCGACTGCGATAAAGCGGGATAATGCTCCATGATGGTTTTCATTTCATCCAATACGCTTAACCCGTAATTGCTTGCCAGGCTGTCTGTTCCCAAAACGATAGCACATTGATATTGTCTGAATAAATCAATAGGTGGCAAAGCATTCTCAATATAAAGATTGGCATTGGGACAAAGGCACCAATAAAATATTTGATTACCCGCCAGAGATTCCTGGTTCATGAACTTTAAATCTTCTTCACTTGTAAAGGTGTTATGCACCAAAATCAATGATGACACATCTTTTAACAATGGCAAATAAGTTTGTAAACTGCTTATACCTGATGGCCGGTGAAATGAAATATCAACATTCAGCAGTTGGTATATTCTTTTCAAATCGCTTTCTCCTGTCTGAAAAAACTTATTTTCTTCATGGGTTTCCTGGTTGTGAATAGTGCAGATTTTGCCTTCGGAAGATTGATTGATGAGCTGAAATAATTCTTCAGATACCGAATATGCAGCATGTGGAACTATGGATGATGACCGATGGCTGATGGCCTCTAACTGTGCAGAAACTTCAACTGCCTGCTTAAACCTTTTTTCTGCAAATTGCGGCATAAACCCGCTCACTTCAATAAAATTATAATAGTGCAGGTTGTTTTGGGATTTTTGCCTGGCGGAAAAAGTCGTATTGCAAATATCCCCCGTCGCAACGATTCCGTTTTTCAGCATCTCATTTTCAGCGAGTTCTATGGCAGCTAATATTTCTTCTTCAGGAAAATGGCGTAGCTGCAAAATATTCCAGACAAAATCAACAAGACCCGTTCTTTCAGGGATCAAGCCTTTCAGATGACTTAATTCCAAATGGCAATGACAATTTATAAACCCAGGTGTTAAAATCCCCCTGAATACCTGCATATCGTCACCGGCTTCCTCTTCATCAACAATATTTTCAATCATTCCTTTTTCGTCCGTGATCAGCACTTTGTTTTTATCAAGAAATTCTCTGCCTGTAAAAATTTTGTCCGCCCTGAATTTTAAATAATCCATAAATCAAAGTTAATCGAGATGATCGAAGCGAATGAAATCTCTTAATTTTGCGCCGCCATTTACTCCTGCATATAAAATATCCGGATGATAATTGGCAACGAAGAAATAAATTAGTTCTGAACTCAACTTTGAAAAACAGGGACCGCAATTTAACCAGGGTATATGATTGAGCAGTTAGAAACGATAAAAGCAAGGTTGCAACAGGTAGGCATTGCATTAACCAATCCTGCAATCATTAATCACCATAAAGAGTTTCAGCAATACAGCAAGGAATATCGGCAACTGGAAAAAATTGTACTGCCTTTTGAACAGTATAAAAAGGTATTAACGGATTATAATTTTGCAAAAGACAGCCTGAACGGAAATGATGATGACCTGCGTGAGCTTGCAAAAATGGAACTTCCTGAACTGGAAGAAAAAAAAGAAATGCTTGAAAGGCAACTCACAAAATTATTGATACCAAAGGATCCTCAGGATGATAAAAATGCAGTACTTGAAATTCGCGCCGGTACCGGTGGCGACGAAGCCAGCCTGTTTGCGGGCGATCTGCTGAATATGTATTTACGTTATTGCTTAAAGAAAGGCTGGAAGACAGCAATAGTGAGTGAAAGTGAAGGTACCGTAGGCGGATACAAGGAAGTGGTGGTGGAAGTACAGGGTGAAGATGTGTATGGCACATTGAAATTTGAAAGCGGGGTGCATCGTGTGCAGCGGGTACCTGCTACAGAAACGCAGGGTCGTGTGCATACATCAGCAGCAACAGTTGCAGTAATGCCTGAAGCAGAAGAAGTGGATTTTGAATTGCGTGATGCCGACGTGAAAATGGAAACAGCAAGAAGCGGCGGCGCAGGCGGACAAAACGTAAATAAGGTTGAAACAAAAGTTCTTTTGACACATGTTCCGACAGGTACAGTAGTTGTATGCCAGACTGAACGAACACAACTTGGCAACCGGGAAAAAGCTATGCAGATGCTGCGCACAAAGTTGTACGAAGAGCAGGTACGCAAACAGGAAGATGAAATTGCAAGTTATCGTAAAACACTGGTAAGCACAGGTGATCGCAGTGCCAAGATACGTACATACAACTGGCCCCAGGGAAGAGTTACAGACCATCGAATCGGGTTAACCTCTTATAATCTGAATGCTGTAATTAACGGTGATTTAGATGAGTTTATCGAAGCTTTACAGGTAGCAGAGAATGCAGAAAAAATGACGAGGCAAAATTAATTTTTTTATGCAGTTAAATTTATAAGGTCGCTGAATTCGATTAAGAAAGTTTTCTCGTGTCATTCCTATGCGCATTGCAATTATACATCACAGTGAAGATACATCAAATGACTATGGAGCATTTATTTCCTCCCTGCTCCAAAATGTTTTAGCAGAAAAAAAATATGTTGCAGCCGATTATCACCAGGTATTAAGAGAAAAATCGTTGCCTGGTTCAGCAGATTTGCTTTTGCACATTGTAATACCTGCTTCGGGTAAATGGGGCTTGAATCATTGGTACAAAAGAAAGCTTCCGCGTATATTTAAGAATATGAAAATAGATGTGATCATTTGCTCCTATGGCATTTGCACTTTATCAAATATCCCGCAAATATTGATCATTCCCGATACTTCTTTATTACTTAGTGACAAGCCTGCTTTTTTATGGCAACAATATGCCGCCCGAAGGATCAAAAAAAACCTGGATGCAGCAAAAAATATTATTACCTATTCTCAACAATCAAAACAAATAATTCCGCAGCAAAAAACAGTTGTAATTCCCTATACCGCAAAGGATTTATTTCAGCCATTGGAATGGCATGATAAGCTGTATATCAAAAGCAGGTTTGCAGAAAATAAAGAGTTTTTTATTTCTATTATCCCCGATAACAATGAGAAAATTTTTGTTGAATTGCTAAAAGCTTTTTCCAAATTTAAAAAATCGCAGCAAAGCAGCATGCAGTTGCTGTTGCTCCCGAAAGAGGATAGTTTTACCCGTCGTATTGATAATAAACTGGATACTTATAAATACAGGAATGATGTAAAGCTGATTAATGATGCAGATGAAAAGGAAACTGCGCAGATCATTGCTTCGGCATACGCATACCTGCACATTCCGGAAAACGATGCCGATTTATTGCCTGTTGTGATTGCCATGAAAAGCGCACTCCCGGTTGTTGGATATTATACTGACAGCATGTATGAATATTGCGGAGATACTGCTATACTTATTAAGGAGCAGAGCTTCGATTTACTTGGTGAGGAGTTGATCCGCATTTACAAAGATGAATCTTTACGTACAAAATTGTGTGAACTTGCCGTCAGCAAAACTGCTTCGTACCAGCAGGCGGAAACTGCGGATCAAGTCTGCAAAATTCTCGACATACCGTAGTGATGTACATTGGCCTTAGTTTTGCTTTTTCTGATTATTCTAAATATTATATATGCATATATCAAACATTACTATAGATGTTCAGTTAGATAAGGATAAAGTACCTGAACAGATAAACTGGAAAGCAAGTGACAGCACCGCAGATGATATCCAACGGGCCAAAGCCATTATGGTTTCTTTTTGGGATGGTGCAGACAAAAGCGCTTTACGCATTGATTTGTGGACAAAAGATATGATGGTAGATGAGATGGCGGATTTCTTTTACCAAACTTTCGTCACAATGGCTGATACATATAAACGGGCGACAGGGCAAAAGGAAATGGCAGACGACATGAAAAATTTTGCAAAAGAATTTTACAACAAGTTCAGAGCGCAGCAG
This sequence comes from Parafilimonas sp., assembly GCA_023251275.1. GTDB lineage: Bacteria > Bacteroidota > Bacteroidia > Chitinophagales > Chitinophagaceae > JAHEZC01. The sequence continues at coordinate 4,749 of JAHEZC010000090.1, forward strand.
GTGAAAGATAACAAGTAGTGTAAGAATCTTTTTGAAACTTTTTCACCATTTATTTTTCACTTTATTGATGTCAAAAAAATTATAAACTGCAAAACTTGCATTATGAACTTAGAAGAAAAAATAATGACTGAAATGAAAGAAGCCATGAAAGCAAGGAATGAAGCAGCCTTGCGCGGATTACGTGCCATAAAAGCAGAAATCCTGAAAGCCAAAACAGAACCTGGAGCAGATGGACAGATATCTTCCGATTCTGAATTGAAGATGCTTCAGAAAATGATTAAGCAGCGTAAAGACGCTTTAGAAATTTTTCAGCAGCAGCACCGTATTGATCTTGCAAAAAAAGAAACCGAAGAAATTGCAATAATTGAAAAATTTTTGCCCGAACAATTAAGCGATTCAGAACTCAGAGAAATATTGACTAAAATAATTAAAGAAACCGGTGCATCGTCCCCTGCAGATATGGGCAAAGTAATGGGTGCAGCAACCAAACAATTAGCAGGCAGATCCGATGGTAAATCCATTGCTGCTGCCTTAAAGGAATTGCTGGGCAAATAAATTTTAATCATACTTTTAAAAATCGAAGTTTGCTTTTAAAACAAGAAAATATTTCCTTCAATTTTTATCAATGATAATAGATATTCTTTTTCTCCTGCTTTTGATAATGTCTGTGCTGAGAGGATATAAGCGTGGCTTTGTAGTGGCGATATTTTCTTTTCTCGCTGTGATCATTGGTCTCGCTGCAGCTATGAAATTATCTGTAGCAGTAGCAGGCTGGCTGGAACGCAATATGCATATCAATGAGAAATGGCTGCCATTTATTTCCTTTATTCTGGTGATGATCGGTGTTATTCTGTTGGTAAAATGGCTTGCAGGAATATTGCATACCGCGATTGAATTTGTATTGTTAGGCTGGCTTGATAAACTTTGCGGTATTTTACTGTATGCCTTTCTCTACATAACTGTCTATAGTATTGTTTTATTTTACGTCGTGCAGATGGGTTGGATCAATGCAGAAACACGGGATTCATCAAGAGTGTATGCATTTATAGAGCCGCTTGGTCCTAAAGCGGTAAATATGGTTAGCTATATTATTCCCTTTTTCAAAAACATGTTTCAGGACCTGGAAAATTTCTTTGCGTCATTCGCTCATACGGGCTAATCATTACAAAAATTCGTCTAAATCAAGTATTTTAGCAGAAACAGACTCATGAATAATTTCTGTTGAATTGTTATTACTAAAATATGCATAAGGTTTTTTCGCTTCAATTCTGTTTATTTGTATTATGTTAGGCAAAGGTTTAAGAAAACTATGTAATGAATTACGAGATAAAACATATAGATAAGTTTAAGTTTGTAGAAGCAGGCAAAGGTGAGCCATTGCTGTTGTTGCATGGTTTGTTTGGCGCGCTGAGTAATTTCGGACACTTAATTGAACATTTCCGCCATGATTACCAGGTAGTAGTACCAATGCTGCCTTTATTTGAGCTGGATGTTTTTCATACAACTGTCGGAGGTCTCGAAAAATATCTTTATAAATTCGTTGAAGCAAGGGGCTATACAAATATTCATCTTCTTGGAAATTCATTGGGTGGACATGTTGCTTTATTACATGTGCTTAAGCACCCGGCCCGAATAAAATCACTCATACTTACAGGAAGCTCAGGTCTGTTCGAAAATGGTATGGGCGACAGCTATCCAAAGCGAAGGGACTATGAATATATAAAAAGAAAAACAGAACTCACTTTCTATAATCCCGCCACTGCAACTAAACAACTCATAGATGAAGTGTATGAGATCTGTGTTAACAGGTTAAAGGTTATCAAGATTATTGCACTGGCTAAGAGTGCAATCCGGAATAACCTGGGAGAAGAAATCAGCAGAATACAGCAACCTACATTGCTTATATGGGGTAACAATGATACTATTACACCTCCTTATGTAGCGAAAGAATTCAACAGGCTTATTCCCAACAGCGAACTGTATTTCATTGATAAATGCGGACACGCCCCCATGATGGAGGTCCCGGATGAGTTTAATACAGTATTGGAAAAATTTCTTAGCAAATTGAAGCACCTCGCAGCAACAATAGCGTGAGATTTGTTGTCTGTGTAAAAGAGATATGTAATTAAATGTTGGCCTCACAAATCATAGTACCCAATTTTCCTTCTGTCAATTTTTTTGATAAGGCATCCTTTGCACTCCGTTTAATGGATGAATACGATGTGCGGCATCTTCCCATACTGCACAATGAAAAATTTGTCGGCCTTATCAGCAGGGATGATTTACTGGTTGCTGATGCCACACTGCCACTGGATGAAATAGAAGATCATTTTATTCATGCTTCAGTATCTGCAGAGGAGCATTTTGTGATGGCGGTTAAAATAGCTGCGCATTTTGAAATTTCTGTGGTACCTGTTATTAATGAAGTAAAAGAGTTACAAGGCATCATTCCTCAAAAAAAACTAATACAGGCAGTTTCAGAATTTCTTAGCCTTGATGAGCCAGGGGGTTTAATAGTGCTTGAAATGGACAAAAGGCATTTTTCTTTCGGAGAAATATCACGGCTGATTGAGACAAATGATGCATACATTACACAACTGAATACTAACATAGATCCCATCTCCGGTATTCTGCATGCAACTATTAAAATAAATAAAATTGAAATTTCAGATATAGTCGCTACACTGCAGCGGTATGAATACACAGTGAAATATTATTTTGGAGAAGAATTATACGAAAATGAACTGAAAGAAAATTACGATCTGCTGATGACTTATCTTAAAATATAATTTGGTGCTTATCTGTTATCTGAAAAATACTCCGTTGTTCTTTGTTAAAAAATTTGACTATAAGGCGGCAGGATTATGCAAAAGCCTATTTTTACCCCTCACTACCAATCTGTAGTATCGAATGAATTTTTTCCTCCGGCAGATATTGTTGAGTCTATGCTGTTTTATTTATTTATATGCTGCTGCTCAGCCTGAAACATCAGTTGGTAATATAGCTGCTGATGTTTTGGTAAATAAGGATACTTCAACGCTGGTGCTGATTGCAGGTATTGCCATATACGGCAATAAAAAATCGAAACCATACATTATAGAACGTGAAATTCCATTCAGACAGGGACAATATATTCTGCGCACAGAACTGGATAAACAGATCATCCTGGCGAAGCAACAGATTTTCAATACAAGCCTGTTTACAGAGGTTTCCGTATTTATAGCCACACAGTCTGAAGACCTTGTCTTTATTACGGTTGATGTAAAAGAGCGATGGTATTTATTTCCTTTGCCTTATTTTAAACTGGTGGAC
>JAHEZC010000621.1 GCA_023251275.1 Parafilimonas sp.
TTTCATTGTCAATTCCTGCATAATTCGCAGCTTTATAAATATCTTCCGCCACTGCTTTTTTAGCCAGACCAAAACTGATATTTCCTCCTACTGTATCGCTGAACAAAAAAACATCCTGCGGGATATATGTAATGCTTTCTCTAAGTACCTGCAATGGAATATCGGGTAATTTTTTCCCTCCCACAGAGATATATCCTTCATCCGGATCGAAGAAACGAAGCAACAGTTGGGCAAGCGTAGATTTCCCGCTGCCGGTTCTGCCAAGTATCAGCACTTTTTGACCCTGTTTGATTGTTAAGGAAAAATGATTCAATGCTTTAATGCCTGTATGTTCATAGGTGAATGAAACGTTTTGCAATACAATATCCCCATTGATAAATCCTGTCTCAGTTGCATGCAGGGGTTTATCTTTTATGGCAGGCTCCGTATCAAGGAATTCGTTCAGCCTTTTTTGTGAAGCGGCAGCACGCTGAATAATGCTTGCTGTCCAGCCGAGAGCGCTTACGGGGAAGGTGAGCATATTAATATAGATCACAAATTCAACAATTATACTCACATCCAGTGTTCCATTCAGCACCTCTCTTCCGCCGATTAATATAGTGATCAGTGTGCTCAAACCAATCATCAGTGACATACTTGGAAAAAATATCGCCTCAACCTTTGCGAGGTCAACTGCATTTTTTCGGTAAGCTTCGCTGTTTGTTTTAAAAAAACCAAGCATCGCTTTCTCCTGTACAAACGATTTGATGACACGTATCCCTGAATATGATTCCTGCGCATTGGTGGTAAGCTCTGAAAGAAGCTTTTGTACCTTTTCACTTTTTTTGTGGATGATATTATTGACAATGTAAATCGTAATGGTAAGAATTGGCAGAGGCAATAAAACATACAGGGTGAGTTCAGCATCCTGTTTGACCATATAATAAACGCAAAACCCGATCGTAGAGGCGAGGTTAATAAAATACATTATGGCCGGCCCTACATACATACGCACCCTGCTCACATCTTCAGTGATCCTGTTCATCAAATCGCCGGTGGCGTGAGTTTTATAAAAACCAAGATCCAGTTTCTGGTAATGCTCAAAGACTTCATTCTTCTGATCGTATTCGATATGGCGACTCATGACGATTATAGTCTGCCGCATAAAAAACATGAGTAACCCGCGTATAAGTGCAAGTAATAAAATAACCACACTGCATAATACTATCAGCGATGCAAAACTGATCTGGCTGTTTTCCACGCGGTTCACAAAATTTTCAACGAGCACATCATGCACCTGTTTTGTACCGGCAGGTTTTCCGCCCGGTAAATGCATCTGCACCTGGCTGATGATATATCCCGTAACCTGCGGTGCAAGCACTGCAAAATAGTTGGATGCCATTACGAAGAAAATGCCTGCAATAAAACGGTAACGATATTTCCAGAAATATTTATTAACTGCTGAGAGATGCTTCAAGACTGATGTTTTTGGCAAAGGTAACAGATGGCATTTTAATTTTTTGGAAGATATGGATGGTAGTGTATTTTTGCGCCAGAGAGATGGCTGCCCACAGGGTTTCCACGGGACTCTGCGAGCTGTGAAAGCGGTTTAAAGCGGCTGTCTTGAAATATCTGCATCTTAAAATCCCAGGATGTATTCCACCTATATATTGAAATCCTTAAAAGATAATGGTTACTATTTTGGTCATACTTCCAACCTTATCGTACGGTTGAAAAATCACAATGCCGGAAAAGTCAGATCAATAAAATTCAGACGCCCGCTTATAATTCACTATTGCGAAGAATTTGATACTAAAGCCGATGCCTTTAGAAGAGAGATGTTCTTTAAATCATTTGAAGGCAGGCCATTGTTATTTCAAAAAAATATTCTCTGATTATCTTCTTAATTTTTTGCTGAATAAGAGAACCCCTATTTTTGCGGCGGAGAGATGGCTGAGCGGTTTAAAGCGGCGGTCTTGAAAACCGTTGACCCAAAAGGTCCGGGGGTTCGAATCCCTCTCTCTCCGCTCAAGCGTAGGAAAGGATAGGAAATGGTGGGAAATTTTTTTAAACAGGCCTTGAAAATGAACTAATTACCCAAATACTCACTTTTTTGCTCACCGATTTTTGGTGAGTCTTTTGGTGAGTCTCTCTCTTCTTCCGAAAAGACTCACC
>JAHEZC010000091.1 GCA_023251275.1 Parafilimonas sp.
AATCGAAACACCGAAATTATTTATCGGATATAACTGGAGCAAAGAGCATTTTACCGGTTACCTCGGCACGTGGTCTGCCACACAACATTTTATCAACGCAAAAGAAGAAAATCCGCTTTCTCAAAAATTGCTTGAACAACTAGATGAAGTGTGGAAAGATGATGAAAAATTTGAAGTTCGTTTCCCGCTGTTTATGCGTGCAGGAAACAAATAAAAAAATAATGTATCATGGCTGGCTATAAATAGCAGATTATCTCAGCATTGCAGCAAAGACTTTGCCTTATTCATTCCACCTGTAGGTGCTGATATTTAATCCTGCCAAATCAATTATCCTGTCAATCACTGTTGCAGCAACTTCTTCTACTGTTTTTGGCCTGCTGTAGAAGGAAGGCGTTGCAGGACAAATGATTCCGCCCGCAAGTGTTACTGTTTCCATGTTTCTAATATGAACAAGGTTATAGGGAGTATCGCGAATCATTAAGATCAATTTTCTTCGTTCTTTCAGTATCACATCAGCAGCCCGGCTTACCAGGTCATCGCTTGCTCCGCCTGCAATACGTCCTAAAGTACCCATGCTGCAAGGCGCTACAATCATGATATTATATTTGGCGGAACCTGATGCAAAAGGTGCTGAGAAATCCTGTCTTTCAAAATATTTTACCGGATAATTTTGATAGCTTTCATCGGCTAATTCCGTTTTCCAGACTTCTTTTGCATTATTGCTCATTACCACACTTAGTTCCTGCCATTGATCTCTGAGCAACAATAATTTTTCGATCAGGAGCTTTGAATAAACAGATCCGCTTGCACCTGTGATGGCAATGATTATTTTATTGACCATAATGCTCTTTTATTCAATAACAAATGTACATTGAGAAAGTTAAGGCTGCACCTGCTTAATAAGGTTATTTGACCGAAGGCAAATCTACGGCCAAAGATTAGCGGCATATATCTTAATGCATATCCCGAAAGGGTATGCCATCTTTAATACCAGGGGCGGAACTACTTAGGTTCCAATGCCCTTTTTATTCTTTCTGCTACATCCTGTAAATGATATTTGCTCAGCTTTTCCGTGGTTAACGGAATGGCTGCAAGTATTTCAGTCCTTAATGCTGTTAAGTGCGCCCTTACAATAGAAGGGATGTCTGTATTTTTTATATTCACAGAAAAAAACACAACAAGTTGAGATGGCAGGCCCTGTATGCTCTGAGCAGATGAAGAATTTAAGAGATTTATCAGATTATCCACATAAGCCTTTTGCAAATTTCTCCTGTACATATCAATTGGCTTCTTCGCAGCGAGTTCGCTCCATATACCCTTTTTTATATCATTCAGCAGGTCATCTATTGCATACGTATTCTCCGCTCCAAAACGGCCGGCACTTACGGCCATACGGTTTAATCTTGATGCTGCTAAAAGGCTGCCCAGTATTCCCGTTTGAACATTTGCAATTGCTTCGGTTGAAACAGGATCATCGAATTTATTCAGAATATTTTTGTCCAGCAGCCAATAAGGAGTTTCAAACAACTGCTTGTTTAAAAATACCGTGGCTTCTTTTTGCAAGCTCCTGGGCGTGGGTTCATACACATCCCCGCTCTGCTCTACACTTTTGGGTGTCTCATAAATACCGCCGATATTTTTCAGCACATGACCCATATAGAGTCTGAATTGAAAAATAAGCTGGCTATACATGTCCTGCAGGTTATTATATCTGTCAGCTTCCTCCTTTGTCCATTCAGGCAGACGGGGAAGAATACGTTTCAAATTCATAATGCCATACTCACTTGCTTTTATAGCGTTATCGCCAATATCTTCTGTTTGTGAACGTGGATCGAAGGGATTACTCTCTGTGCCAAACCACAGACGGGAATTAGCATTCAGGCTGTCAATAATCCATTTATTTACAATTTTTTCATCTTCTTTTTCGTCTTTTGCAAAAGAGTTCCTGTATCCCCACTGGATTGCCCACATATCATAGTCCCCAATACGGGGAAAGAGACCTGCTTCACTTATGCTGTCTTCCGGTTGGGCTACATAGTTAAAGCGTGCATAATCCATAATAGAAGCTGTATGGCCGTGGGCTTCTACCCATGCTTTATTGCGCAGCATTTCCACAGGAGTTTTGCTGCTGCTGCCCATGTTGTGTCGCAAACCAATTGTATGCCCTATTTCATGTGACGAAACAAAGCGGATCAACTGACCCATAAGGTCATCATCAAATTTCATTTTTCTTGCTTTGGGGTCTGCGGCAGCGGTTTGTATCATATACCAGTCGTGCAGCAGCTTCATTACATTATGATACCAACCGATATGGCTCTCAAGAATCTCCCCGCTGCGTGGGTCATGCACATTGGGTCCATAAGCGTTCTCAACTTCCGAGGCGAAATATCTTATTACGGAAAAACGTGCATCTTCCATGCTCATAGTGCTGTCGTCCTCTGGCCATTCTTTCGCCATGATAGCATTTTTAAACCCTGCTTTTTCAAATGCTTTTTGCCAATCATTCACTCCCTGTATTATATAAGGCCTCCATTTTTTTGGTGTGGCCGGATCAATATAATAAACAATCGGTTTTTTTGGTTCTACCAGTTCACCGCGTTTCCATTTTTCAATATCCCCGTCGTTTGGTTCGAGTCGCCACCTGATGATAAAGACATTATTATCTGTTTTTTGCTGGTCATCGCTATATACCGTGTAGTCATCGGCAAAATATCCCACACGCGGGTCAAATTTTCTTTTAGACATGGGCTTTTGCGGCAAAAGGATAAAAGATGTATTCATCTCAAGCGTTACAGCGCCTGCATTACCGGCAGCAGGGAATGAAGCGGAAGGAATGGGCGAGGCTCCGCCAAAACCTGCAGCCGGAAATGATGTAAATGTTTTTACCGTTTTTACTTCTGTATTGATGGGAAATGTATTGATGTTTTGTATAAATGACCTGTCAGGAGCCAATGCCATCAAATTCAAACTTCGTTTTGTAAATGGATTAATGCTGACCGCTTGGTTGTCTCCTTTAAAAAAATCTGTGACATCAACAATTAAACTTGTGGAGTCTTTTCCAAAGGCCTTTACATCAAAAGCAGCAGCAATTGGATTAAGATAAGAATTTCGGACCGCTTTATAAATCTGGTTTGTGGAATCGGCGACGCTGATGGTTGTTACCACCCGCAAAAAAACATTGTTATCAGGCCCTTTTTCCCATTCTATAGTTTGCTGATTAGCCAGCTCGCCTCCATATACGCCTGCGCCCCCTGCTACTTTGCTGAAGCGGGTAATAGCCATTATTTCGCGATTAAATAACGAGTCAGGGATTTCAAAATACCATTTATCCTCTATCTTATGAACGGTAAACAGCCCTTTTTTGGTTATTGTTTTTTCTGAAATAAGGTCTTCAAATTTTTTTGGGCCTCCTTTATTTTCAGGTATTTTATTTTTTGGGGTCTCAACTGCCGGAATTTTAGCAGTATCCTTTTGCTCTGTTTTTTTCTTCTGTGCAAATGTTGCGGTAGCTATGAGCATTGTAAAGAGCAGAAGTAATTTTATCATAATAAGTTTATTTCTTGACGCAGTGAAATTATTTGATCCGATACATTTTCAAATTTTTATTGTACCAGCGGTATGCCCGGTTTAAAATGCTGATATTCTGTCAATTCTGTTCGGGTTTGTTAACAGTATTTGCAATATCATTAAAACGAAAGTATATTGTACTTTTATTTCAGGGGCAAATTCGTCAGCAATTATTATCCGATATGCATTTTATAAAATTGCTGCCGCGATTGATTTTTAAAAGCCGGCTACCAAAAAAGCGAAAATATATTGGAAAAATTAAAAATCTTAGCTTGCTGGTTACAATATTTTTTTTAATTTGTGTGCCCTTCTGAATTTTTTTTAAGTAAATACTTGTTTTTTAAGATGAATTTTCGTTAGAATTGTGCAATCAAATTTTAAACACTAGTTTATAACCAAAAAATCAATTGCGTCATGGCTGAAACTAAACCAACTGCTACCACAGCAATCAGGAGCACAACTTCTGTGCAACCCAAGAAGAAGAGTAATTCTATTTCATGGCTGGCTCCGTTAACGTGCATTATTGTCGGATATTGTATCTGGCGTTTTCTTCTTGGAAATACTGGTAATTTTACAGTACCTGATCCCGATTCCAGCCATTGGTTCTGGCCTAATCACCAGGGGCCAAAAGGGAATATTCCACGTATGTATGAAGGAGGTATTATTGTACCGATATTAATTGGCACACTCCTTACCGTACTCACATTTGTGATTGAAAGATTTCTTACCGTCACAAAAGCTTCGGGGTCTGGGAGTATCGCTGAATTTATCCGCAAAGTACAATTCTATCTTGCAAACAGGGATGTTGACAAAGCCATGGCAGAATGTGACAGACAAAAAGGATCCGTGGGAAACGTAATGAAAGCAGGCCTTCGTAAATATAAGGAGATGATTACGAATGGAGAGTTGTCCACTGAGCAAAAAGTGCTCAATATTCAAAAAGAAGTAGAAGAAGCTACGGCGCTTGAACTGCCCATGCTGGAAAAGAACCTTGTTTTTCTATCCACTATTGCATCTGTAGCCACTTTGTTGGGGTTGCTGGGCACAGTAATCGGTATGATTCGATCTTTCTCTGCACTTGGTGAAAGTGGTGGTGGTGAAGCTGCTCAAAAGCTGTCGCAGGGTATTTCGGAAGCCTTGTATAATACTGCTTTGGGTATCGGTACTTCAGCCATAGCAATTATTATGTATAATGTTTTCACTACAAGAATTGATGCTATTACATTCGGAATTGATGAATCCGGGTTTACTTTAACCCAGAGTTTTGCTGCCAACTACAAATAATAAAAAATTTGTTGTGGAAATTTTAAGTAACTGCATCTTAAATGTGTGAAGAAAAAAATTAAATAATGGCCAGACCAAAAATACCGAGGAAAAGTACATCAGTAGATATGACCGCAATGTGTGATGTGGCCTTTCTGCTCTTGTCATTTTTTATTCTTACTACGAAATTCAAACCTTCCGAAGCGGTGCCGATTAATCCGCCCAATTCAGTGGCATCAAAAGTTGCCCCGGAAAACGATATTGTAATGATAAGCCTTAATAAAGACGAAAAGGTTTTCCTGTCAACAGGTGATAGCAAACTGGATAAAGACACAAAAGAACAAATCCTGAATTCACTCAACAGTTCAAAGGGATTGGGTCTTACACCGGATGAAATACAAAAGCTTAAAAGAGCGCCGTTCCTGGGAGCACCACTGGCGCAATTAAAGCAACAGGCAATGTTAAGTACAGATCAGATGACTGCTGAAAATTTGCCAGGTATTCCGTGTAAGGATAGTGCAAATAACCAGTTAATAGATTGGATGAGAGCTGTGAATGATGCTTACCAGGGAAGAAAGGCAAATATTTTACTCAAGGGTGATAATGTTGCCAAATATCCCTCCTTCAAAAATATCATCACAGCTTTTAAAAAGAATGATTTTTTGAAATTTCAGATGGTTACCAATCCGGAAAGTGTGCCCGAAGGAACTGATTTATGGAAATCTCCCAGAAAGAAAGAAGAATAATAAAGGCAATATTATTAACTAACTTAAAAATTTTGTTATATGGCAGAAATGGATACCTCCGGTGGTGGTCATCATAAAAAAGGGCCAGGGGTAAAAAAAGCTAAAAAACTTTCCACCAGGGTTGACCTTACGCCAATGGTTGATCTGGGTTTTCTTTTAATTACATTTTTTATTTTTACGACAACAATGAGCCAGGCTACTGCTATGAGGCTGAGTCTGCCTGCTGATACGAAAGATCCCAATCAGCAGAATAAGCTAAATGAAAATTCCGCCCTTACTATTCTTTTAGGCAAAGACAATAATGTTTTTTTCTACGAGGGTCAGCTTGATCCAAAGGCAACTAATTTTAAGGCGTCAAATTTTAAGGACATCCGCGACGAGATCATCCGAAAGAAACGAAATACTGATACTACGTTTATGGTGATCATTAAGCCTAACGACGAATGTACTTATAAAAATGTGATTGATATTCTTGATGAAATGTCCATAAATGTAGTAGAACGTTACGCATTGGTAGATATCACCTCGGATGAAGACAAGCTCGTAAGGATAACAGAGGGCAGTTATGTACCAGGGAAATAATGTTATGTAATTTCCGATAAACTGAGTCTTATAAAAAACATTTTATTATGGAAACCAACAAAATTTTGAGCGCTGATATTCTCGACATAATTTTCGAGGGGCGCAATAAAGAATACGGGGCTTATGAACTCCGCAAATCATACCGAAAGCGATTGATACTTGCATTAGCGATTATGCTCAGTATTTGCATATTGATTTTTTTGGGAAGCGTATTGGGAAGTTTTGTTGCACCAAAAAAACAAGCCCAGATATTTGTGCAGGATGTACAACTTGCTGATGTAAAAGAAGAAGAGAAAAAACAGGAGCCTCCTCCTCCTCCTCCTCCAAAACAAGAACCGCCTAAAGTAGAAATCAAGCAGTTTACTCCTCCGAAAATTGTAAAGGAAGAAGTTAAAGAACCTCCGCCAAAGCAGGAAGAACTTGTGGAAACAAAGATCGGTACTATTAACCAGGAAGGTATTAAATCTGATGTGGTTGCTCCTCCTGTTGAAGAAAAAGGAACCGGTGTGGTAGAAGCCCCAAAAGCACAGGAAGAAGATTATGATAAGGAATTTAAAACCGTACAGATACAGGCTAAATTTCCTGGTGGTAATGATGCATGGATGAAATATTTACAAAGAAACCTTCGGGCTGACGTACCTGTAGAAAATGGCGCCCCTCCTGCCAATTATACTGTAGTGGTTTCTTTCCTGGTAGATAAGGATGGAAACATTTCAGAAGTAAAAGCCGAAAACGATCCCGGTTATGGCACATCTGCTGAAGCAGTAAGGGTAATACAACGCGGACCAAAATGGACTCCCGCAGTTCAGAACGGAAGAAATGTGATTTATCGTCAAAGGCAAAGCATTACATTCCAGGTAACTGAAGGATAAAAAATGTTCAAGCTATTATGTTTCAAAGCCTCGCTTGCGGGGCTTTGTCGTTTTATGTATGTTGAAGCTTTCTTTTACTTTTGAAGGTCTCAAATAAAATTGCAGCAAATACCAGATGAACAGTAAATGTGATAATCGTTTTTCAAAAAAGTTAAAACCTGTTCCTTACTATTTGCAAGACAGATTAAAATCTTAATTTATAGAAATGTTGGGTAAGTTGTCAGACTGGGACGATACTATAGCAGCTCCTGCCACGCCGCAGGGCATTAGTGCTATATGTGTTATAAGAATAAGTGGCAAAAAAGCGATTGATATTGTAAATACACTTTTTCCCTCAAAAGATCTGACGCTGCAGCCATCTCATACATTACATGTCGGTGTGCTGAAAAATAATGATTCTGTGATGGATGAAGTCGTTGTATCAATTTTTAAATCCCCTAAATCATATACAGGGGAAGATATTGTGGAAATATCCTGTCACGGCTCCCCTTTTGTGCAGCAGGAAGTATTACGGGCGCTGTTTGCAGGTGGGGCGCGAATGGCAAAGCCTGGTGAGTTTACGCAGCTGGCATTTTTAAACGGGAAATTAGATCTCATGCAGGCTGAGGCTGTTGCTGATCTTATTGCAAGCAATACGGAAGTTGCACAGAAAAATGCGTTGAAAAATATTCGTGGGGGATTTTCTCATGTATTACAGAATATTCGTGAGCAGTTGCTGCAATTTTCTGCATTGATAGAATTGGAACTTGATTTTTCCCAGGAAGATGTAGAGTTTGCCGATAGAAAGAAACTGTATGCACTTTTATATGATGCACAAAATAAAGTACAGCAACTGCTTAATTCATTTCAGTTAGGTAATGTGATAAAACATGGCGTACAGGTTGCCATCATCGGGAAGCCGAATACAGGAAAATCCACCTTGCTGAATATTTTACTCAATGAAGAAAGGGCGATCGTAAGCAATATTGCAGGCACTACGCGCGACACGATAGAAGAGAGACTGAATATAAAAGGAAT
>JAHEZC010000092.1 GCA_023251275.1 Parafilimonas sp.
ATGGTGATGATAAAGACCCGCTTGATATACTTGTTATCACGACACTTCCCGTACAGCCGCTTACACTGATGGAAGCCAAAGTGATCGGTGTAATGCAGATGATTGACAGTGGTGACGCTGATGATAAGATCATAGCTGTTGCAGCGAAAGACCCGGGCGTAAATCATTATAATAACATAGAAGAGTTGCCCAAGCATTTTTTTGATGAACTGCGCCATTTCTTCGAAGAATACAAAACACTTGAAAATAAAACTGTGGTGGTAGAGGAATTCGGCGATAAAGCCACCGCTTTAAAAATTATTGAAGAAGCGATTGCAGCTTACAAAGAAAATTTCGTTAAACAGGTGTAGAATATTAAAACAACTTTTATTCATATCTGGCAGAATTGTTATCTATGGATAAATAATTACTGTGTCATATTTCTTTCCTCATTATTTTTGTGAAAATCTGCTGATATGGAAACCAAAAAATCTACCGCCAAGTATTGGGTTTATTTCGTTATCTGGACAGCCATTCTTATTACCCTGATGTTTGTTTTGCGACAGTTCTTCTGGCTTGCTTTGCCGGGTGTGTGCACTTCTTTTGCCAAGGCAATGGATATCATGTAAGCGACCTTGCCTCTGTATTTTTGGGTCATTAAATTTCATGATTTTTGATTCAGTGAAAAATAATTTTAATTTTTTTTAATTTGATTTTGGAATTTTCAAAATTTAGTTTATACCTTTCACTTTGTATTCCCGATTACTCCCAATAACTAACCGTATCCTCGATTACTAACTTGTATCCTTAGATTACCGGAAAAACATCATTTTCCAGCGCGAAATTGATTATGTACCCCTGTGAAGATTAATTTAATTTATTAATCAGGAAAATCATTGCTCATGATTGACCAGGCTCTTGATTTTTTGCAAAGTCAGTTAAATATTTATTTACACACCAAACTGAACCCGCCACCTCCGGGAGATGCCATTGTGTTATTAAATATATCTCAATTGCAGGAAGGCGCCGGCGGCGGTGGAAATGGAAATCAGCAGTTGAATGCTTACATGACGCTTGTAAATGTGGAAGAAGACCGGGTGAGTAAATCACCTGAAAATTTTGTAAGAAAAGAAAATGGTGTTGTGTATAAAAACCCTGTCACATACTTGAACCTGTATGTACTTTTTTCAGTGAATTTAGGGGTTTATGAAGAAGCTTTAAGAAGGCTTTCTTTCATTATACAATTCTTTCAGCAGCAGAATGTATTTGATCCGCTCAACAGTCCCTCCCTTGATCCAAAGATTGCGAAGCTAATTGTGGATATGTATTCCATGAATTTTGAACAGTTGAACCACTTATGGGGAATATTGGGCGGAAAGTACCTGCCATCAGTTCTCTACAAAGTTCGCAGAATAGGTATTGACGAAGAAGCAATTATCAGTGAAAGCGGATTTATAAAAGAAATTCAGTTAAACGAAAAAATGAAAAAAGCCGTTTCATAAATGACTATCACCTACAAAATATTATTCTCTGTTGATATATTGAATGACTATTATGAAAATCACCTTTGCAGCGATTTCAGTATTATTCCATCACCAGAAACTGCGTTGTTGCTGAAGAACCTGCAATTGGTTTATAAAAATATCGGCAACCGCTTAATCATTCTTGCAAAACTAAAAAGAAATGAAAATCCCGCGGAGGACGGCAAGCCATTTATATCCATTGACCCGGAAGCAAAATTTGTTTTCTATCTTGGTTTAAAGACACCGGAGTTTGCAACATTTACCAATATAAACCTGGTTGGAATGCAAACAGAACGCCTGTATTTTACCAACCTTAATCAAAACAAACATCTAAGTTTTTCGCATCTTTCAGCATCTATTGATAATTACTATAATGCCCACCAATACCTGCCCGGTGATTTTGCAGATGACGGCACAAAGAAAATATTTGAATGTATAAAAACAACAGCGGGTAACAATACTGCTAATACTGCATTCTGGGCTTCAAGAGATGACGTGCAGTATGTTTCCTCGAAAGATTTGATACTGCCGGTAACTTCAGTTTTTAATTATGAAGCGACTGCTTCTGCAATGGTGTTTGCAATAAATGTTTTTGAGCTTGATACTGTTACCAATAATTACACAAAGCCTGCTGCCTCGCAAACACTGACTTTTACTGCTGCAACAAAAATTATCCAGCTTGATCTGGGCAGCCTTGCGGTAAAAAAGGGGAAATACAGAATTACAATCAATGCTGATGAACTTTTAATTTACGCTGATGATGAATTCATATACAGCGGTTATTTTGGGATAATAGAAATTTTCTCCCACCTTTCAAACGGAAATGACTTTGCCTTTCTTGATGTAAACGGGAAACCATTGGAAAGGGAATATTTTGTCCGTTTTGCAAACCGCCTTGCTACCTGGAAATACATTACACCAAAGCATGGAGTTACCGGCGTAACACATCCGGCGAGTAAATATACTTTTACTCCTACGCCGGTACCACCTGCTGCCGCAGAATATTTTGAATCAAACATACCTGTACCGCTTACGCAATTTCCCGAAGAGTTCAGGCTGCAGTTGTCTCCGCAGATAAGCAGCGGCCCGCCTCGGGCTCCGGGGCCGGATATATCGGTGCCCGGCGTCATCTCGAGGCCTGCGCCCGGCAACGATTTCTACTGTAATATCTATCTCAATTATTAAACACTAAAACACAATTATTATGGCAACAGTTTATAAAACACCCGGCGTGTATGTGGAAGAGATACCAAAACTACCACCGTCGGTAGCCCAGGTAGAAACTGCAATACCTGCTTTCATCGGGCACACTGAAAAAGCAGAACGAAACGGTGAAAGCCTGACAGGCAAACCTACCCGTATCAGTTCTTTAATTGAATTTGTACAATATTTTGGAGGTGATAATATACCGTCTGCTATCACTGTAAAAGTGGATCCTGCCAACAATTATGCTGTAACCCAGGTGACCATGGGAAATACTCAGCGGTACTTTATGTACGATAGCATGCGGTTGTTTTTTGATAATGGCGGGGGGGATTGTTATATCGTTTCGGCAGGAAAGTTTGGATCAGCGCCGGTTCCGGGTGATGAAGTATTGGGAACAGGCTTGAGAGGCTGCGTGAAAGCGCTCGAAAAATATGACGAGCCAACTATTATTCTTTTTCCCGACGCATGCAATATGGTTGCAAATGGCAGTGATGATGCCGGGTTTTATTCCCTTCAGCAAATGGTGCTGGAACAATGCGCCAAACTACAGGACAGGGTGGGCTTATTTGACATAAAAGAAAATATTACAGAGGGGCAAAAACAAGGCGTGCTTAATTTCGGGAATAATATCGGTATCAATAACCTGAAATATGCTGCCGCATATACTCCGTGGTTGTATGCCTCTTATGCAAGAGATGTTGAATTTACTGCATTCAAATCAAATGTAAGCCCTTCAGGCGGCGGCCCGGCAATTGATCTTGGTACACTTTCTTCTGATCCCACTCTTAACCAACTGGTAGCTGATACGAATGCAGCATTCGGTGAAATAACAAAAGTGGATGCTATACTTACTGCCATAAAAAAAGCAGACCCGGCAAATGGCAACCTGAACGGAGGAGGCATCACTGCCGCTCTTTCTTTAAAAGATAAATTCAGGGAAATCAAATCTGCTGTAGATGCGGCAGCTACTTCTGTGGATGCAAAAGCAAAAATGGTAATACTGCTGAATTTTTGCCGCCTCTCTTTGCTGGAGTTTCAGAAACTTAATACCACATTAAATAGCCCTTCTTTTTTGCGTAACGATATAAACTCTTATGCGGCGTCAGAAGCATTATGGCGCGGTGCTGCAAAATCATTTATTCTTACAGACAGGAACGAAGATACAAGGGCTTTAAGCGGCCTGGCCAATAATGCTGCCGCAGTTGATGGCGTTTATCCTTCCATTGATGCAACATGGCTGGGTGCTGCAATCGCAACAATTGTTTTACCTGGATCTCCGAAAGATTATGGTGATTCAACCGTTGCTGCCAATCATCCTGCAATTGGAAGATTAATTGCAATTGACCTGCAGATTGCTTTTGATAAACTTTCTGCGTATGCCGATACTGTTGTAAGTGCCGCAAATGCTTATAAAGATGCTGCGCAGGATGCATTGTTTCAAAAGCATCCCATCATTAGTAACATTGTAACCAACATTAAAAAAGAATGGAATAAGCTGCCACCCAGTGGTGGAATAGCAGGTGTGTATGCACGGGTGGATAATGCAAGAGGTGTTTGGAAAGCGCCGGCCAATGAAAGTTTAAATTCTGTGGCAGGCCCATCTGTGCAGATCACTGCAGAAGAACAGGAAAACCTCAATGTAGATGCTGTTGCAGGAAAATCGGTTAATGCTGTCAGGACTTTTACCGGACGCGGCTCGGCAGTAGTTTGGGGTGCACGTACCCTTGCAGGTAACGACAATGAATGGCGCTATGTTCCTGTTCGCCGCTTTTTTAATATGGTCGAAGAAAGCTGTAAAAAATCTACTGAACCATTTGTATTTGAGCCTAATGATGCAAATACCTGGGTAAAAATACAGGGCATGATAGAAAACTTCTTGACCACATTGTGGAGGCAGGGTGCTTTGCAGGGTGCTAAGCCTGAACACGCTTTTTATGTGGCTGTTGGTCTTGGCAAAACGATGACGTCGCTGGACATACTTGAAGGAAGATTGATTGTGGAAATAGGCATGGCGGTTGTTCGTCCTGCTGAATTTATCATCCTCCGCTTCTCACATAAACTGGCAGAAAGCTGAGATGAAAAATCAGTAATACAATCATTCAAAATTCATCATTCAAAAACTTAAAACAATTTATATGGCAACATATCCTCTTCCAAAATTTCACTTCCTTGTACAGTGGGGTGGTGTACGCATCGGCTTTACCGAAGTGACCGGTCTTGATATGCAGGCGGAAGTAATCGAATACCGTGAAGGCAGCAGCCCGGAATATCATAAAATAAAAATGCCTGGCATGCAGAAATTCAGCAACATCACTTTGAAGCGAGGCACTATACAGGGCGATTCTGATTTTTATAAATGGGTGAATGCAACAAATCTTACTGTGGCCGACAGGAGAGATATCATCATCAGCCTGCTGAATGAAACACATGCACCTGTGATGACCTGGAAAGCAAAAAATTCTTTCCCGGTAAAAGTGCAGGCAAGTGATTTAAAAAGCGATGGCAATGAAGTGGCTATAGAAACCCTGGAACTGGCGCATGAGGGATTGAATATTCTGAATTGATGTTCGAATATGAAAATGTGAAAAGTACGAACGTGCAGATAAATAATGCAGTCATGTATTTAGTTGTTACTTTTTATTCCTTGATATTTAGTGTCTGAATTTTATCACCTGCAATTTTATTTGCATCATTCTGCCTGCACAGTTTCAAACTATAAATCGAAAACTATAAACCATAAATTTTATGGCAGGCGGATATTATCCACCGGTTGGCTTTCATTTCAAAGTGGAATTCCTCAATATCGGGAATGACAATGATATCCGTTTTCAATCGGTATCAGGTTTAACGGTTGAATACGATACAGAATCATTTAAAGAAGGGGGCGAAAACCGTTTTGAACATAAGCTTCCGGTACGCACAAAATATCCCGACCTTTCTTTAAAGCGTGGCATGCTTAGCGATTCAAAAGTAATTGACTGGGTAAAAGGCATTTTGCAGGACAGGGATTTTACCAATAATAAACCGGCAGAAATACAGGTGTCATTGCTTAATGAAAAGCACGAGCCTTTAAGAACGTGGCACGTATATAATTGCTGGCCAAAAAAATGGAGCATCAGTGATTTCAATGCACAGGAAAATTCTGTGGTGGTGGAAACACTTGATTTGAGTTACAATTTTTTTAAAGTAATATAAATTATGCCGGTCGAAATAAGGGAATTGCAGATAAATGTTACCGTAAATCAGCAGGGCGGAGCACCTGCAGCATCTTCGGCCGGGAGTGCGTCTGCTGATGCAAATGAAGATGAAAAAAAAGCCATCATCAACCAATGTATAGAGCAGGTAATGGAAATATTCAATAACAAAAAAGAAAGATAATATGCCGTCCATACCGGATACATCTTCGGGAAAAGGTGAACTCAGGAAGTTAAAAATTTATGCATACACCAATGTGGATGTGGCAGACAATCATCTTGCTTCCATCCCCGGTGTTGATAATCCTTACACAGCGCTAATCAACCCGGAAACGTACTCAGTCGAGATAAAATATGAATTTGAAAAAGCCCAGGGGCAGGGAAGCACGGGCGGCCACCAGCAGTTTAAAGTCAAGCTTCCTGAAGAAATGTCTTTTGAATTTTTATTTGATAATACAGGTATCATAGATGGAAAACCAACAGAAAATATTGCGACTGAAATTGAAAACTTTAAAAAGTTTTTGATGGATTACGATGGCAATTCGCACCAGCCTCGTTTTTTCAAATTTGTTTGGGGTACCGATTTATTTAAAGGAAGATGTTCGGCATTAAATATTAATTACAAATTGTTCAATCCTGATGGCTCACCGATCAGGGCAATATGCAAAGTTTCGCTGAAACAGGCTACAGATGAGGAGTTGAGGGTAATACAGCAAAACGATCATTCACCTGACCTTACCCATTACAGGGTAATACAAAAAGGTGATACGCTTCCGCTGATGTGTTATAAAATTTACGGTGATCCATCATATTACCTGCAGGTGGCGCAGGTAAACAAATTGCAAAACTTTCGCAACCTTGAAACAGGAAGTGAAATTTTTTTTCCTCCCATTGATAAAACAAAACCCTCTGCCTGATGCCGGAAGAAAGGATGATACCAAGCGATGGCGCAAAATCAGTTGCAACGTTTACCATATTGTCGGGTGGCAATGAAGTATCAAAGCAATACCATGTTCTTTCTATAACGGTTAATAAAGAAGTAAACCGGGTTGCATCAGCAACCATCATTTTGATGGATGGAGAAGCATCAGAGCAATCCTTTCAAATCAGTAACCAGCCTGATTTTGAGCCGGGTAAGGAAATTGAAATAAAAGCGGGTTTCAGCAGCCAGGAGGAAACCATCTTTAAAGGGATAGTTATTAAACATGGCATTAAAGTGAGAAAAAATAATTCTGTTTTGGTTATTGATTGTAAAGATAAAGCGGTGAAAATGACCGGCGCCTGCAAAAGCAGTTATCATAAAGATGTTAAAGACAGTAATGTAATGGAAGATATGATTGGTAAATATGGATTGGATAAAGATGTAAAGCCAACAACTTACACGCACAAGCAACTCGTGCAGTATAACAGTACCGATTGGGATTTTATGCTTTGCCGTGCTGATGCAAATGGTATGTTATGTTTTACCGATGACAATAAAGTGAGCATTTCAAAACCTGAATTTACAGGAGATACAAAACTTACCATACAGTTTGGTGCAACGGTTCATGATCTGGACGCAGAAATAGATGCAAGGTTCCAGTACAAAAGTATTACAGGCAGCACATGGAATTATACAACACAGGAATTATCAGATACTGCCGAAGCTGAAACAGCACAGGTTCCGGAAGCAGGCAACCTTGATAAAGACACTTTGGCGGGTGTTATGAATGAAGAAAAATTTACCCTCATCAACAGTGCAAAAATGGAAGACCCAGAAATGCAGGATTGGATAAATGCAATGATGATGAAACACCAGTTGGCAAAAATACGCGGTCGTGTCCGCACTGATGGCACACCTGCTGTAAAGCCCGGGCAGCTAATCCAACTGAATGGAGCAGGCGAACGTTTTGAAGGAAAATTGTATGTAACCGGTGTAAGGCATGAAGTGGAAAACGGAACATGGCAAACTGTTTTCCAGTTTGGAATAAACCCTGAATGGTTTGCAGAAACATATCATATACAGCAACCATTAGCTGGTGCATTATTGCCTGCGGTAGAAGGTTTACAAATTGGCGTGGTAACACAATTGGAAAGCGACCCCTATGGTGAAGACAGGATTCTTGTCCGCATTCCGGTGATCCATAAATCTGATG
>JAHEZC010000622.1 GCA_023251275.1 Parafilimonas sp.
AATGGCCCTGGCATATCCATAGAAGCAGTGCTTGTTGACCTTGCATATTGCGGTGTTTCTTTTACCTGTATGCGCACTTCTGATGGCATGGTCACAATTTTTTTATCAATCAGGTATTGACGGATTATTTCAAGATGCCTCCGGGCTTCAGGAATAAGGCTGTCTGCTGACGGGTGTTCCTTTTGTACATCATAATATACATCCACAGGTTTTTTTGAAGGGTTAATAATTTTAGCCGCTGCATTAAAAGCGTCCTGCTCACGCTTTAATTCAGCGAGGCCGATTTCGAGGATTTTTTCCGGGGCCATATCAATATCCTCGCTATACAAAAGCATCTTATGATAATTATCTTCGCCGATTGCATAATTATTATTCGCTTTTGGCAGCTTCTCTTTTTGAAGCCATTCAGCAAATCCGTTCAATTCAGTAATAGCATTATTATTCGTTTCTTTGAACAAAGCCATGAGCGAATCGTTTTTCACATCTTTCAGTGCAACTAATAAATCTCCTTTTAAAAAATCAGCAGAGCCTTTGGCAATATCCATTGCCGTTTCGATAAGAGGTTTTGCGAGTGTATCGGCAAGATTAGCCTTAGCTGCAGTAAAGACTTTTGGCATTTCTTTTTCAACCGCGATCACGGATTTCAGCCGCTCTTCAAGCGGAGCATAGTCACGTTTAATATAAGTATTCACATCTATGGCATCAGCATAAGTCATAGGGTTGCTGGTGTATGGTTTAAGGTCTTCAAAATTGAATAACTCACTTTTTATCGCTGACCGTAAAATACGGAAGTCGTAAAACATTTTTGTACTTAAAGAAGAAGTGTCAAAGGCTGCAATCTTTGCATCATATTGTTTCAAACGGTTTAGTTCACTATCGAGAGATGCCTTAGAGTAGTCGGTGACTTTACCATCGTATTCATGAAAGCCCAATGCTACAGAATTTTGAGGGCGCCATGACAAATATCCTGAAAGAAACTCATCAGATAATTTTTGAAAAGCAGCATCGCCGGATCCCTCGCTGTTTTTATTCTCGTTGTTTGTACAACCATTTATAAGAAGCGTGATTCCAATAGCCAGAAGAAATTGTTTCATAAAAATATTTGTTTGTTCAAATGAAGGTATATGTTTCAAGCGAGGAAAGAATTTGTAAAATATTTTTTTTCAAACTAAGATTATAAGCATTCAAAACATTAATCAACCAGTAATACAATTTTCCCGATATGCTCATTGCTTTCCATCAGTTGATGGGCTTTCCATGCTTCTGCAAGCGGATATGTTTCATAAATCACAGGTTTAAAATTTCCTGCTTCGATAACTGGCCATACATTTTTTTTCACTTCAGCAGCAAGCTGTGCTTTGAATAAGGGGTCCCTGTTTCTTAACGTGCTTCCTGTAACAGTTAATCGGCGGCGCATGATATCAATGGCATCAAATTCTGCTTTGCTGCCTTTCATTGCATTAATGAATATCAATCTTCCGTCAATTTTCAGCAACCGGAAATTTTTCGGAATATAATCTCCCCCTATCATATCGAGTATCACATCTGCGCCTTCCTGTTTCAATACCGTTTCATAATCATCCTTCTTATAATTGATGCAGATATCAGCGCCGAGCATTTTGCATGCAACGCATTTTTCATCGCTTCCCGCAGTAGCAAAAACTTTTGCGCCGAATGCTTTTGCCAGTTGAATAGCAGTGATGCCAATACCACTGCTGCCGCCATGCACCAGGAAATTTTCACCGGCTTTTAATTGGCCGCGTTGGAATACATTATGCCAAACTGTAAATACGGTTTCCGGCAAAGAGCAGGCTTCAGCATAACTCCAGATATCTGGCAGCAACAAGCAATGCCTGGAGTCAACAGTTGCGTATTCTGCATAGCCGCCACCGCCAAGTAAAACACAAACTTTGTCGCCTGGTTTCCATTGCGTAACAGCCGTACCGCATTGATCAATAATGCCGGCAACCTCCAGCCCGGGAATGTCTTGAGAAGCGCCGGGTGGCGGTGGGTAATTTCCTTTTCGCTGTGCAATATCAGGCCGGTTGACACCTGCTGCTTTCACCTTTATCAATACTTCATTTTCCTTTGGCTGAGGAACAGGCCTTTCCATGATTTGCAACATTTCAGGAGGACCGGGTGC
>JAHEZC010000093.1 GCA_023251275.1 Parafilimonas sp.
AAACCTTTTTTAGCTGTAATATTCATTTACAATTTTTATACATGCGGCAGTCCAGTTCTCCAAAGTCATTTGCCGGGCATATTGGCGTCCGCATTTTATCATACCCGGAATTATTGCTGTTTGATTTGTTATATCACGAATTAAGTTTGCAAGGTTATTCTGTGAGGTGGAAAAAATAAAGCCCCGTTCATTATTTCCGGTCATTTCTTTTGCCATGGCTGTATTGCTAAGGAAGGGGATTACGCCATGAAAAAAACCTTCAATTGGCGCTTTGCCATAGCCCTCTGCCAATGTTGCCTGGATTAAAAAATCTGCACGGCGATATAATATACGCAGGTCAGTATATGTTATGTTCCCAGTAAGTGTTATAGATTGTTGTAAATTATTTTTATCAATAAACTGTTTATATGCGTACATCAGCGGACCATCACCGACCACATATAAATAAAACCGAAAACCTTCGTCATGTAATATTTTAAAAGCATCCAGAATGTATTGCTGATTTTTATTTGCAACCAATGCGCCGACTGTGATAAAAACAGGCTTGTGTAATGGACAATTTTCCTGTCGTTCCATCCGGCTGTTTACCTGCGCTGTTTCTTCTTCCCATTCCGTCAGTGTATATGAAGGGCTGAAACTTTTAAAAATACGTTTGCCAATATTATTATCGGTTATATAAGCAGCTACAGGGCCTCTGAAAAAATTTTTCAGCAACCATTTCTGGAAACGAAATGTGAGAGGCTCGCCTTCATAATTTTTCCATGTGCCTGTATAGGTTGCAAACGTTTTCTTCCTTATCAGCCAAAAGAAAAAAAAACCGGGGATATTCAGATTATTGGGGAAGCGCTGATATACAATATCTGTATTTTTGCTTATTTTCCGGAATGTCTTCAGCCAAACCGGGATTGTTTTTAAAATTATAAGCTTATCTTTTAGCCTATTCCCTCCAACCAGCGGCAGGGCAATAAAATTAATATCAGGGTTTGAATAAGAAGTAGTAACCATATCCGGAGAATAGCGTGTAAAAGGACAACAAATGACTGTGTGTTCAAACATAGAAGCCAGTGATTGCATCTGCCGGCAGAAAATATGATTTTCAGTAATCACTTTTTTGGACCTGTCATAAGCATGCACGCAGTCTGAAATGATCGCAAGATTTTTAAAATTATTTTGCACGCAGATAAATAAGTTCTAAGAACTCAGCATAGCAATCTTCATAAAATATTTGCTGTTTTTCAGCATTTTATTTGCAATGAAAAAAGAACGGTGATATTGAATAAATAATAAAGGTGATTTAACAAGCGTAAGCACAACACTTAAGAATAACATTCTGCTGCTTCTTTTGTATTTATAAGGAATGTTGGAAAGCATCATTCCTATCAACATTGCATTCCGGAAGAGATGATCAGGGAAGTATTTTTTGAAGAGATAAATTACACTGGGAACAGGTTTTGGAGCGAACCACTTTTTCGGACGAAACCCATCCCAGCTTCCCATTTCACGCAACCCGCCGGTACTAACTTTTAAATGGAGGCGTGAGGCCCGCGGGTTAGATACGCTTCTGATCCCATTGATATAAGCACGAAATCCAAATTCGCCATCTCCCATGCGCATGCCATTAAATTGCTCATCAAACAGCCCGATCTTTTCAAAAACACTTCTGTGCACCATTGCATTACCTGAGTCAAACTGATCTGCCCAACGGAAATAGCCATAACTTTCTGAAACCTTTTGCCCGGAAGCTGCAATAGAAATACCTGCCGATATTCCTGCAGCAAAATAATCCATACATTTCAGATGTTCAAATATCCAGTTTTCATTCACGCTCGAATCATCATCAAAAAATAATAGATATGCCGCATCAGTTGATGAAATTGCATTGTTTCTTGCCGTCCACAATAATTTTTCATTCTGATGATGCAGCTTAATATTCAACGAAAATTGTTCATAAAAACTTTCATTGAAATTCTCCGATTGATCATAAATGATCACTTCAAAATTTTTATAAGATTGCTTTTCCAGATCATGTAAAGCTTCTTTAAGATATTCGTACCTGTTCAATGTAGGAATTATTACCGCAACCAAGGGCTCCGAAGCAATGATAACTGATTGAAAATTATCATAGTCACCATAAGGAAAAGGAGAATCGAATTGATTTAGTTTATGGACATTCCTTGTTTTCAAATAACAAAAAATTTCTGTAAATGGATTTTTAAATGTGAATAACCGCAGCATTAAAGCAAATGTAGTCCATGCCTTACCCCAGTATTTTCTTATAAAAATATATTCGTCACGAAGAGAAGGTTTTGGCAATTGAAGCAAGTCATTTATTTCCTGAAGGTTTGCCTGAAGCAATACACCCTTATTCCA
Source organism: Parafilimonas sp. (assembly GCA_023251275.1). Classification (GTDB taxonomy): domain Bacteria; phylum Bacteroidota; class Bacteroidia; order Chitinophagales; family Chitinophagaceae; genus JAHEZC01. The sequence goes on from JAHEZC010000093.1 coordinate 2,371, forward strand.
TAACCTGTAACCGGCATCTGCCAATTGAGCGCTTTTGGTTTCGTATCGTTCATCAATAATATTTTGAGGACAGTTTTCTTCGGAGACATAACACGAAGCGAATGAAAGATGCTCTTGCCGTGGCAACAGGTTAAATTGCCAGCCGGGTTGTGTATATCTTATAAAATTAAAAAGCACTGCAGCTTAATTCCCGGTGAGTTTTACATATTCACTTTCAAAAACATCAATGTAACGTTTAAGAGAGAATTTTTCTTCTATTGTTTTTTTTGCCTCCGCACCTAACCGTTTTCTTTTTTCAAAATTGTTACACAGATCATACAGGTGCTTTGTCATCAGGCTGCGATTATAATTTTCCACAAGAATTCCATCCACTTCGTGTGTAATCGCCTCATCCATTCCCCCGCTCATGGATGATACCACAGGCAAGTGCATGGCCATTGCTTCCAGCACCACATTCGCTATACCCTCACAGACACTTGGCAGAAAAAAAATGTCGCTCTGCGAATAAATTTCAACCACATCATCCTTAGTCTTTTTTCCCATCAATTCTACATGGTCAGCCAAGCCGAGGTTATGGATATGAAAAAACAATTCTTCTCTTCCGGGACCTTCACCAACTATTTTCCAGGTAAAACCCGGGAACTGTTTTTTCAAATCTTGAATGGCTAAAATTCCTATCAGGAAACCCTTCTGAAACACAAGTCTCCCGATTGAAAGAATTTGAATTTTTTCTCTTTGCTTATATTCATTTTTTGGTGAGAAGAAACCTGTGTCTATTGCCGGGCGGTTGATGTACATTTTATTCACAGGTGCACCGAATTTTTTTATGGTTTCCGCCATATTGGACGAAACACAATGTATGCTGTCTGTCTTATCAAAAAGCATTTTCAATTTATCTATCCTGTTCAGTTCGCTCACGGGCTTTACTTTTTCAGCGGTTCCCAGGCAACTTACCATCGTTTTACCCTTTAAAGAATCAAATAATGATAAATAAGAAATAGCGAGACCGGAATATCCAAAATGATATACCTCACAGGCATGCTTTTTAAAATATATTTTACAGAGGTTATCGAAAACTTTTTTTTTGATAACTGATAAATCCGTATCAAAACTTTTAATCCACGCAATAGGATAATTCAGAATCGTTTTTATAATGCCGGAAACAGATTGGCGCAAGTCAAGCGTAACAATCTGCAAATTCGGATAGTTGCTGAACCTGTATATATCTTCCAATATTTTATCTGTATTTCTTACGCTTCTGAATACAACAACATCATGTCCGCGCTCACACAAGCCTATCACTTTATTTGCAAAAAAAGTTTCACTATAAGAAGGGAATTCTGCTACCACGATTCCTATGCGCATAAATGCTGACTATATATTTATCATGTTAATAAAAGAAATACGGATATATAAATCTAATTTCGGAGATCCTGCTAAATCGCATAAAACCAGTTCAACTTAAAATTTATTTCATACCGATGAGTTGGTTGTACACATCTTCAAATTTATCTATCTGCGAATTAATATTGAAATGCCGTACAACTTTCTGTCTTCCGGCTTCACCCATTTTTCTCCGCAACTGAAAATTATTAATTAGCTGTAACAGCAGGCAGGCGAGTTTATCCTCATTATACACAACTGCCAGAAAACCATCTTCATTATGTACTATCACCTCATCCATTCCCCCGCTTTTCGTACAAACCACAGGTAGTTCCATACTCATCGCTTCAAGCACTGCATTGGCAATACCTTCATATACACTGGGTAAAAAATAAATATCGGCCTGATGGTATAATTCAATGATCTCATTCCCGGATTTTATTCCCGCTAAAATTACCTCCTCCTGCAAATTCATTTCATGAATATGAAAAGCTAACTCTTCATACTGAGGTCCATCACCGACGATCAGCCAACGGAATTTTATTCCCGCTTCTTTTATTTTTTTTACTGTCAAAAGCCCGGTGAGATAACCTTTTTGAAAAGTGAGCCTGCTGATACTCAGAATAGTTATCGGGTTATGCGGCTGATAAGAATCTTTTCTTTTAAATAAACCGATATCTATGCTGGGAAAATTAATGAATATCTTTTTTTCTTGTCCGCAGCAATATGGAAGAATGGTTTGACGCATATCTTCAGACACACAATGAATAGCGTCAACAAGGTTGAATAACTCTGCTACCTTAGTTTTTCTGTCCTCGTATTCCATTAATTTCACTTTTTCAGCAGTTCCCCTGCAGCTTACAACTTTCTTCCCTTTCAGTTTGGGTATTGCATCAAGAAAGAATACACCCAGCGCCGAAAACTCAAAATGAATAATATCCGGCGAACACCTGTTAATAGCATACAAACAGAATCTTGTAAACAGTGTTTTTTTTACATCCCTTCTTTTTGTTATCAGAGTCTTTAATCCTTCGTAAGGGTGTGTTAAAATATAACCGAAAAGTTTAGGCTTTCCCAATACAATAACTTCAATTCTTTTTTCTTTCCCGAACAGCGCATTGAAAAGAGCTTTATTTTTTTCGTTGCAGATAACAAACAGGCGATGGCCACGCCTGATTAAATGCATTACTTTATTAGAAATAAAAGTTTCAGATATTGCCGGGAATTCATTCGTTACTACAACTATCCTCACGCTTCAATTCTTTTTACGATGAACATCATCCCACATAACAAATGAATACACAGCCCATATTAACCATCCCCAGTTCTTGTGATCTTCAATATGTTCACGCAGCATCTTGCGAAGTCCTTCTTTATAAAACATTTTCCCGAGGTGAGAAGGCATATCCATTATTTTTTCTACTACTTCATTTTTTATTTCCTTTCTCAACCATTGGTTGATTGGTATCATGAACCCCTTTTTAGGCTGCATTACCAGTTCATCTGATGATTTTTCTGCCAGTGATTTCTTTAAATTCATCTTACCCTGATCATTTTTAATACAATCAGTATAATCATACTCAGTACTGTAACCCAACATTGCATTGCTCAAAAAAGGTACACGCACTTCAAGACTATGAAACATGGCTGCCCGATCAACTTTTAATAATATTCTCTGCAGATGAATATCCATTTCCATCTTCCGTACGAGGTTCATCAAGGCGCATGTATCATTTAGCTGCATCTCCTCATACTTATTTTTACATTCCTCCAAAAAAAAAGGTGCAGCAACCTCGCTTCTGAATATGTTTGGCAACCAATCACCGGCATTGGTCACACTAAACGTTGAATAATAATAGTCTGCAAAATCAGGATGTTTCCAATGCCTGGACACACTTATCCCTTTTGGGTTCTTTATTTTATTCAACAACAACTTTAGCCTTCTGTTACCGGTATTTTTTTGATAATAAGGAATCATCCTGAGTGCATTCCTGTTTCTGAGATAGCCCCAAAATAATTCGTCTCCCCCATCACCGCTTAAAGCAACAGTTACATTTTCTTTCGCATACTTTGAAAGATATAATAAAGGCAGCGAAGAAAAGTCTGCAAAGGGTTCACTGAATGCCATTGTATTTTCTTTCAATAACGAAAGGAGGTCTTTTGATGTAATATATTTACAATGATGATCCGTTTCAAATAATTTCGCAAATTCATTTGCTGCATTACTTTCATCCAGTTTATCATCTTTTATTCCAATAGTAAAAGATTTAAGATGCGACTGTTGATTTGCAAAATAACTTACCAATGTACTGTCCACTCCCCCTGACATAAATGTGCCCGCAGGCACATCGCTTATCAACTGGCCTGATACAGCTTTTTTCATTACAGAATCAAGCTCTGGCCGTTCACTGCTATTGCCTGGGGAAACGGGATAACTATAATAATTAAATAAATTAATCTGCCCGTCTTCTACACTTGCAAAATAACCATGAGGCAGAAGTTTTGTTCCTTGTATAACCCCACTGTTTTCAGGCATATAACCGAGGTAGAGATAAGTTCCTATTACAGTCTCGTTAAAACCTTCATTTTTAAAAAAAGGATGATTGATTATATGATCGTATTGTGAACTGAACACTATTCCTTCAGTGGTGTTTCCTACGTATAGCGGCTTTACACCCATGCGGTCTCTGGCAAGTATAAGTCTGTTTTTCTCAGAGTCATAAAAGGCAAAAGCAAAAATACCATCAATAGTTTCTAATGTTTCTTTTACTCCAAGATGAATAAGTGCATACAACAACAATTCGGTATCAGAAGTTGACTTAAAAGTTGAAAGAAAAGGCCTGAGTAAATTTTTAAGCGCCTCGGTATTATAAATCTCACCGTTGTAACTGATGCAAAAATTCCCGCAGGCTGAAAGCATGGGTTGATTGCCATTCTGTGATAGATCCCTGATGGAAAGCCTTGCAAATGCAGTAATATAATTTTGATCATTATGCCAGATAGTTTGTGAATCCGGGCCACGGTGTTTCATGGTTGATAAACACCATTCAAAATAGTCTATGCCCAGATCATGCTTTTTAAACAAATACATTCCAGCTATGCCGCACATAAGGGTTACAATTACGTTCAATCTCAAATTGATTCATCGGTTAATTTCAATTTTGATTCATTATTGCTGGCCGCTATTCAGTAAAAGGTCTCGCTTTTTTTAGTATATCGGACCCCAAAAAATCTTTTTATTTTTTTCCTGATATTATAAGGGCTATATGAATATGGGATAACCCCGATATAAGGAATAATAAGCCGCTTGCAGGTAATTTTATTTATTCGTTTTGCAATGCGATCCATTTTTTCAAAAGGTAACATGACAGTAGTCAATGTATTTCTCTTCTCGCCCAGGCGTTCATGTATCACCCTGATCTCATTGTAAACAAATCCAAATGAATGTGTGCCATGATAATTATATTCGAAAGGGAGGGGCGATATTTTTACACCATCTGCATTTTTAATAAGCGCCTCCCTAAAAGAAGGCATGTCCACTTTAAATTTTAATTCTTTATGAAGACTTATCCAATCCTCCATGAGTTTCTGCACACTCCTGTTCCACCTGTAAACGATCACACCCGTATTATATTCCGGTATCGTCTTTTCATATTTTATTTTAAAACCCGGATTATAATGTTGGATATAACCATAACTATGCATAAAATTTTCAACTGATAATGCCATATCAAATAACTCGAGTACATCAAATAAATGATCTATAGATGAGCAGATAAAGGTGTCACTATCCAGGAAAATAGTTTCACGAAATGGAGTTTTCTTTATCCCTATTATTTTGGCTGCAAAATCAGTTTCCGTTTGGGAATATATGATCAGATCAATATATCTGCATTTAAAATCAGTGTCGTCAGTAACCAGGCATACAGGATATGTGGTAAATCGCTTTAATGATCTGGCGGATATTTCTACTTCCTGCAGGTATCTTTTACCCATTGCTACATATAGATAGCCGCATTTTTTGTCCTTATTACCCAATAAATCCATTATTAACTATGATATTATTGTAAGAAGGTTTTAACGCCCTATAAGTCATATTAAAATTTACTTCAAGACTGAGCTTATTTTCCTGCGTATTTGAAGCAAAGAACCCGTGATAATATCTTTAATCGAAGTTCTATAAACAAAAGTAATTTTTTTTCTCTCAAGTTTTAGCTTCTGGGCCCACACCCAATCGCCTTCACGCT
>JAHEZC010000094.1 GCA_023251275.1 Parafilimonas sp.
ATGAACGATGGCTCGAACTTGAAACACATCCGCAACGAAAACGCAGTGATACCAATCCTGCTCCATGGGAAACGCTGATAGAAGAGCAGCATCGCTTGTTTAAAAAACATCCTAATACCACTTTTATCGCAGCGCATTTCGGCTGGTATGCCAATAACCTTCCCAAGCTTGACAGCCTGCTGACTGAAATGCCCAATGTATGTGTTGAGTTTGGCGCAGTGATTGCAGAGCTTGGCCGTCAGCCGAAAATGGCAAAAAAGTTTTTTGAAAAATACCAGGACAGGATCATGTTTGGCAAAGACAGTTGGGCACCGGAAGAATACGCTACTTATTTCCGCGTGCTTGAAACCGAAGACGAATATTTTCCTTACCACAAAAAATACCACGCATTCTGGCGCATGTATGGCATGGGACTGCCCGACGATATCCTGAAAAAAATTTATTATAAAAATGCATTGAAGATCATTCCCAATATTGATAAGTCTTTGTTTCCTGACTGAAAGATTCACCGGGATGACAACTTCAAGAGATTGTCATCCCGCAATCATTTTTATGACCTTTGCACAGCATGTTCTGAATTTTCTTTTTCATCTTCGGTTGCCTTTCAAATTGCCTAAAGGCATCGAGGTAATGGATGTACACAAAGATGAAGCAGTAAAACAATCATGCGAATTATTTTATGCAAAGTTTTACAACGATAATTATAAACGGCATCTCATGCTTGGCATAAACCCGGGAAGATTCGGCGGCGGGGTTACAGGCATTCCGTTTACTGATCCGATACGACTTGAAAAAGATTGCGGGATCAAAAATAATTTTTTGAAGAAACAGGAACTGTCTTCTCTTTTCATATATGAAATGATCAATGCTTATGGAGGCGCTGAAAAATTTTATCAGGAGTTTTACATTTCCGCAATCAGCCCGCTCGGGTTTTTAAAAGATGGAAAGAATTTGAATTATTACGATGATAAAATGTTAGTCAAAAAAATTGAACCTTTCGTAGTTGATTGCATAACCAAGCAATTATCATTCGGATTATACACAGATGTTTGCTTTTGCATCGGTGAAGGAGAAAATCTGAAATATTTAGTGCAATTAAACGACAGGCACAAATGGTTTGCTGAAATAAAAGCCTTACCCCATCCGCGTTTTATCATGCAATATCGCCTGAAACAAAAAGAAGATTATGTACAGAAATATATAACATCATTGAGGAATGTTTTGCTGATAACTCTTACTTAAACCTTCAATATTTGTTTTCCTGAGTTTTTCATAATCTTTGTCCTTTACGGTTTTGTAATCGGAATATGCTTTGCCATTCCATCTCCATACAGGATATTCAAAACCAGGCCCTCCAATCAAAAGGTCAGGATAGCCGACGTTTGATGTGGCAAGTGCATCAGGAATTACTCCGGGGAATCCAAGATTAAGAATATAAGCACCCGCTGCATTTTTTATGAATAATGAAATACTCGAACCGGTGTTGCCGGAAGTATAACTATTACCAAAGGATACAAAAATTTCTTCGCGGCCATCTTTATTCATATCTGTCGGCAATACAATTGCACCGAAAGGAAAGTCTTTGCTGTCTTTATCGAGAGCGAATGGCTGGTTTTCATCACCGGATAAAATGAAACCAAGTTGTGCAGCAATATCATTTCTTTCTGCACCGGTCAGCGTTGACTGTACATTTTTAAAAAGAACTTCAGCCACCGGTGTGAGTACAATTGACGATTGTGCAAACAATGGTAAACTGAAACTGGTAAAAAGAATAGATAAGATCAATTGTCTTTTCATTGCGTGTATTTTAAAGTGAACAATTTAAAAAATATTTTTTACAAGTTTATAAATATCACCGCTATATTTTGATTACAAATTTTTGTTGTCACCCGGAATGCTGTCGCCAATACTTTCCTCATTTGTATTAAATTGCATGATGATGAAAAAGTACTTTTTCTTTATTGCATTTATATGCATTAGCGCTTCAATAAATGCACAGGCAAAACAAGCCATCACGCATGAATCTATGTGGCTGATGAAAAGAGCAGGCGCTCCTGAACTCAGCCCCGACGGCAAATGGGTTATTTTCAGCGTGCAGGAGCCTGCTTATGATGAAAAAGAAATAATGAACGATCTCTGGATCACCTCACCGGATGGCAGTTCAAAACCACGCAGGCTTACAGGAAACAAGGCGCCTGAAACATCTTATAAGTGGAGTCCTGACGGAGCGTATATTGCTTTTACTGCAAAACGAAATGATGATGAAACAGCGCAAATTTATCTGCTCAATATGAAAGATGGAGGCGAAGCACAACGCTTTACCAATCTTTCAACAGGCGCCGCTGCTCCTCAATGGAGTCCTGATGGGAAAATGATCTTATTTACCAGCCGCGTTTACCCCGGTGCATTTACAGACAGCGCTAATAAAAAAATGGAAGAAGAAAAGAAGAAACAGAAATATAAAGCAAGAGTTTATACATCATTCCCCATTCGTTACTGGGATCAATGGCTGGATGAAAAACAGACACATGCTTTTGTTCAGTCAATAGACAGCAGCGCTGCAAGAGATCTCTTTGCTGATATTTCACTGACAACAGGTGAGGGCTTTAATTTTCAGGGTAATATGTGCTGGAGTGCGGATAGTAAAGAAATTATTTTTTGTGCCACTGCAGAATATAATACTGCCGCTTACGGCGATGTAGTAACAAACCTGTACAGCTTGTCATTAAAAGGCGGTGATGCCGTTCAGTTAACAAAAGAGGATACAAGTTATACTTTACCCGTCTTCAGTAAAGACGGAAAATATCTTTTTGCGATTGGTTCTGCGGAAAAAAACTATAGAGTGTATAATCTTGGCAGGCTTACACGGTTTGACTGGCCTTCGATGCAGCATAAAACAATCCTGGCAGAATCGCTGGACAGGCCTGTTAACAGCTATACCATCGCAAAAGAAAATATTTATTTGAGCATAGAAGATGAAGGGCATGACAGGTTATACCGGTTGCCTCTGAACAGCCAGAAGCCGGAAATAATTATTACGGATAAAGCTGGTTGCTACAATACTCCCGCTGTAAGCAATGATGAGCAGGTGATCATTGCCTCCTATGAAGATGCAACCATGCCGCCAGAGTTGGTGCGCATTGACAACAACAGACCTTTATTTATTACTGCATTCAATAAAGATAAACTCGCCCTGCTTGATCTTTCGAGGGCTGAAGAATTTTGGTTTACAGGTACCAGAAATAAGAAGATTCATAACATGCTGATAAAACCTGCAGGTTTCAATCCAGAAAAAAAATATCCGCTTTTTGTGGTGATACATGGCGGTCCTGCCAATGCATGGAAAGACAACTGGAGCTATCGCTGGAATTACCAGTTATTGGCGCAGCCTGGTTATATCCTTGTCCTCACTAACTACACGGGATCTACAAGTTTTGGTGAAAAATTTTCCCGCGATATTCAGTTTGATCCATTCAAAGGACCGGCTGATGAAATAAATGAAGCAGCAGATTTTGCCATTAAAAGTTTTGCATTTATTGATGGCAGCAGGCAGGCTGCAGGTGGAGCAAGCTATGGCGGGCATCTGACCAACTGGCTGGAAGCTACTACCTCTCATTATAAATGCCTTATTTGCCACGCAGGGCTGGTGAACAGTGAAACGCAATGGGGAACAAGTGACGTAATTTATGGCAGGGAAGTAATGAATGGCGGAGTGCCATGGACGCAAAACAAAACATGGAGAGAGCAAAACCCTATACGTTATGCTGATAAATTCACCACACCTATACTGGTAACAGTGGGTGAGCAGGATTTTCGTGTGCCGCTGAATAATTCATTGGAGAACTGGAGCGCATTGCAGCGCATGAAAGTACCGTCTAAGCTGATTGTTTTTCCCGAGGAAAATCACTGGATATTAAAAGCAGAGGACAGCCGTTTTTTTTATCAGCAATTGCAGGAATGGCTGGCAAAATATCTTAAGTGAAAAGTTTATTTCGCATGACAATTCAATCTTTAGAGTAAATTTTTCCTGCTTACTTTTAAAGCAGGCGGCTTCCCCAAAAGCTTTGTTTTGCAGGAAATGCTAAAAATCAGAAACATTTTTTTGCATATTTATTTTTTTGTATATTCACTGTCCGGTATATTAAAAACGGAGCAGATTTTGCTATATAAATTCACATAATTAAACCTGCTGACTATGGATGACGATCAACTTAACCATTTTTACAAAGACAGTATTCAGCGTTTACAGCATGCTTTGTTTTTCTGTTATGATGAGAACAACAATAAATGGCCGGTAAGCCTTGTAAGCACATTTGTGATTGACGATTCCTATAATATCTGGTTTAATGTGATAAGGCCCCCGCTCACTTACAAATTATATAATATTTGTAATGCTGAATTAAGCTTTTACAAGAAAGGTGAAACATATCATTTAAAGATCACCGGTTTCGCCACGGTTGCTGATGCAGAAACCATGCTCATAAAATTCAATATAGATAATATAGAATGCATGGGAGAGCTGCAGAAGGAAGAGACCGATTTACAGGGAAGGTTTCTTGCATTCTTTAGAAATATAATCAACCCCGATTATTATTCGCGCAATTTCAGGTTAGGCTGATTAAGTAAGGCTGCTTCACAATCCCTGGTTTTCTGAATTCAAATTGCGATCATATATCCTGTCTATTGCGTCTTTATATTTTTCCATAATAATTTTTCGTTTCAGGCTCATCTTGGGTGTCATTTCACCCGTTTCTATACTCCATTCCCGTGGCAGTAATTCAAATTTTTTTACCTGCTCTACATGATTAAAATTCTGATTCATTTTTTCTACAATGTCTTTGTACATCGCCAGCACTTTCGGATTTACAATAGCTTCTTCGACTGCAGTATAGTTGATTCCCTGTTGCTTCATCCATGCCTGTAAATTTGTGAACGAAGGAACAATCAACGCACCCACAAATTTTCTCTCAGCCCCGACAATAATTACCTGCTCGATAAGAGGATTCGTTTTTAACAGGTTTTCAATTGGCTGCGGCGCCACATATTTGCCGCCGCTGGTTTTGAATAGTTCTTTTTTTCTGTCTGTGATCTTTAAAAACTTTTTATCAACCCACACGCCTATATCACCGGTATGGAGCCACCCATCAATCACTGTTTCTGCAGTAAGGTCAGGTCGTTTGTAATATCCTTTCATTACGGTAGGCCCTTTCACGCATATTTCCCCGTCTTCAGCAAGCCTTACTTCTATCCCTTCGATGACCGGTCCCACCGTGCCAAACATGCAATTACCGGAAGGTTGCTGCCTGTTTACACTTATTACGGGGCTATTTTCCGTGGGGCCATATCCTTCAAAAACATGAATTTTTGCAGCATTAAAAATGCGCAACAGATTTACAGGGCAGGCCGCACCGCCTGTTACAATAAATTTTATGTTGTTTCCCAAAGCTTCACGCCATTTGCTGAAGACTAATTTATTTGCAAGAGCCAATTGTGTATTGTAAATAAATCCGCCACTGATATTGTTATCATATTTTTCTGCAATACTCACAGACCAAAAGAATAATTTTCTTTTTATTCCCTTTAATTCATTGCCTTTCTTCATAATTTTTTCAAACACTTTTTCAAGCAGGCGGGGTACTGTGGTAAAGCAATCAGGCTTTACTTCACGAAGGTTATCACCAATGGTCTCCAGGCTTTCTGCATAGTAAATACCGATACCGCTGAACAAATAAATATAGCTGACACATTTTTCGAAAATATGATTGAGCGGAAGAAAGCTGAGAGCTTTAAACCGCGGGTTATCAGGAAAAGGAAAACTTTGTTTTGTAAATATTAAAGAAGTGATAATATTTTCATGTGTGAGCATTACGCCTTTTGGCGTGCCGGTAGTGCCGGAAGTATAAATAATAGTTGCAAGATTTTCCGGAGAGACAGTTGCCATTACACCTTCCAGTTTTTCCACTGAAATATTATCTCCCATTTGTACTACTTCCATCCAGTGATCTGCTCCTTCTATCTCATCAAAAGTATAAATGTTTTTCAGTGAAGGAACGTACATGCTGATACTTCTGACCTTTGCGAGCATCTCTCTGTTGCTGACAAAAACATATTTTATCAATGCATCATTAAAAATAAACTGCAGTTCATTGGTATTTGTGGTAGGATAAACAGGCACCAGCACTGCACCTGTCTGTTGCACAGCAAGGTCTGTAAAAATCCATTCGGGGCGGTTATTGCTGATGATGGCGATTTTATCAACTCCCTCATCACTGCCGTCGTTTGCAGAGATTCCCAAATGTAATAATCCCGCACTGAACCTGTTGACAATCTGCTTTACTTCAAAAGCGCTGTAGTTTTTCCAGGCGCCATTTATTTTGGCAGCGAGCATGTCATTTTTTGAGAATTTCTCAATGTGATATTCAAGGCAATCAAATAGTCTGCGGGGTTGTATCATAAAAGAATGTCAACCATTTTTAAAGAGAGTGAAAATATTACAGGTTTCGCGACATGTCTCTTTGCTTTTTCAATTTTTCATATTCCTCTTCAGTGAGGTTTTCTTTATCGCCATGATACGCTTTGAAATACTGAAAGGCAAGTCCGATTCCCCAGGCAAGCATTACCCATACCGGCCAGGGATAACCATGAATCCCCTGGTAGCGCCCGAGTGTAAACCACCACACTCCCCAAAGGAATCCGCAAATTACGATGTATGTAAAAAGGCTTGTCCTGAACTGTGCTCTTCGCTGCGCCATGCGCCAAAGCATTTTATCTTTTTCATCCGGCATAAAAAATAGTTATGGTTGTTAAGGAATAAATTGAATTACTTACAAAATTTTACTTCTGCGGTAAAAATAGTTTGTAACAGATAAAATGGATCGAATCAAAATTAAATTTATTATCCATCCTGTTGAAAGGTAGATAAATTGCCGCAAATAATTCTGCAGCGCTGCAAACTTTTTCTAATTATGCGGATAGTAGGAGCTGGTGGAGTTTTTGAAAATATAATTCTGCTGGAGTTTTTGAAAAGCTTTTACGTCGTCAGTATTTGCATTCACCCAATCATTATATTTCTGCATATCAGCGGAGGGGCCGAAAAGCCATTGGTTATAAGCATCGAAGTATCCTTCCTGCAATAAAAAAAGTTGATGATCAAAAAGATGGAAAGGAAAATTTTGGGCATACTGCTGAAACCAATCGAGGACAAAACGTGTTCTTACTGCTGTAAGCATTTCCGGTGTAATATTATTGTCAATGGTTTCAATATATTTGACCAGCATTCCGGCAACAGCTTTTTCAAATTCAGAACCTTTACTGCTTAAATTTTTTAAAATATCAAGCTGGGAAAAAATTTTCTGATACCCGTTGAATAATACATTTTTTATTTCTGCTGTTCTTTGTGAAAAGCTCTCGATATCAACAAATATCTCACCGTAAAGCACAGTCCACAAGAAATTATTTTTAGAAGCATAATATTTTGAGGCATAATAATAGTTGCTGCTGTTGTTAGGATCATTCTCAATCCCCTTTTCCCACTGTTGTATAGCCTCATTTGTCTCTTTGTTTGCTGCAAGCACAGCACCGTATTCACTATACAGCAAACCGCTTTTCGGGAATTTTTTCAATGCAGCCTTATACATTTTGTCGCTTTCTTTGTAAGCCGCTATTTCTTTGTAATTCATGCCGAGAATCTGGAAGCTTTGTACATCGCCATCAGCTCTTGCTGCCAATTTTTTTCCTATTTCAATTGAAGAGGCAAAATCTCTTTTAAGATAAAAGGCAAAGGCTTTATCTTTTAGTAATTCGAGGTTATCAGGAGATTCTTTCAGGGCCTGGTCTAATACCTGGATTGCATTGTCAAATACACTTTTTTGCATAAGAATTCTTGCACTGTCACGCAAGGTCTTTATATCCTGCGCCTGTACTATACCAACGCTTACCCCGGTACAAAACAAATACAATATAAATTTATTCATATCACTGC
>JAHEZC010000623.1 GCA_023251275.1 Parafilimonas sp.
CCCTCGGTTTCTCTTATCGGCGCTTACAATCTTAATTTCCAGGACAACAGCTTTGCCAAGTTATATGGTACCTCTTTTCCTAATTCTTATGCGGGAATCAACTTATCTGTACCGATTTTCCAGGGCGGGAGGCGTAAGTATGATATTCAAACCGAGGAATGGCGATTGAAAAGAATTGACTGGGACATTATCAATCTGCAGCACAGCGTCAATGCAGAATATGCAGGTGCAACCGCTTCATACAAAAGCAATCTTGCCAATTATCTTGCATTGAAAGAAAATGTTGACCTTGCAAAAGAAGTATATGATGTGATACAATTGCAGTACAAATCCGGAATAAAAAATTATCTTGAAGTAGTAGCCGCAGAAACAGATCTGCGTACCGCTAAAATAAATTATTATAATGCTTTGTACCAGGTTTTAGCGAGTAAAATAGATGTGCAGAAAGCATTGGGAGAAATTAATTACTGATACCAAAACACCATGTAATATGTTGTTTAAAAAAATAAAAATAGATCTGGCTTCCGGCTGTTTATTGCTCATCGCATCATGCAGCAGCGGAAATCAACAGCAGCAGATGCAGGGTCCTCCGCCTGCTGCAGCAGTAACTACAGATACGGTAATTACCGCAGACGCTGTATATTATGACGAATATCCGGCAACGGTTGCAGCCCTCAATCAAATTGATCTGCGCCCGCAGGTAAGCGGTTATATCACCGGCATTTATTTTAGCGATGGAGACAGGGTAAGCAAAGGTCAAAAATTATATTCCATAGACGATCAGCAATACGAAGCCAATTACCAGCAAGCTGTTGCCAATCTTGCAGTACAGAAGGCTAACCTTACGAAATCGCAGAAAGATGCCGACAGATATCACCAGCTTGATCAGCAGGATGCAATTGCAAAACAATTAGTTGACAATGCCGATGCTGCACTCGAAGCCTCGAAGAAAATGGTCGAGGCAGCCGAAGCCAATGTGAATGCTGTACAAACAGGAGTAAAATATACTACGATCTATGCCCCCTTTGATGGTACCATTGGTATATCTGCCGTAAAAGTGGGAGCGCCGGTTTCAGCAGGGCAAACTGTTTTAAACACAATTTCATCTGACAATCCTATGGTGGTTGATTTTTCTGTTGACCAGAAAGAAATTTATCGGTTCACACAATTGCAGCAGGATGGAAGTAAGGCAACCGATTCCACTTTCAGGCTGGCTTTCGGTCCTGATATCTATCCATATCCCGGAAGGATCAGTTTAATTGATCGTGCAGTGGATGCTCAAACAGGAACGATAAAAACACGCTTGATTTTCTCTAATAATAAAGAACTGTTGAAAGCCGGAATGACCGGTACTGTAAGGGTTTTGAACAATGCATCAGTCAAATCTGTCATGATTCCCTATAAGGCAGTGACCGAGCAATTGAGTGAATATTTTGTATATGTGGTAGGAGACAGCAGCAAGGTGACGCAGCGGAAAATTCTGCCGGGCCGGCAGATGGGTGCTAGCATAATTGTAAAAGATGGCTTAAAAGAAGGGGAGACAATAGTGGTGCAGGGCGTGCAGAATTTAAGGGAAGGTTCAGTGGTGAGAATTGATACTGCAGCACAAAAAAAATAATGTTTGATAAAACAGGTAATAATTTTTATAACCTGGCCATTTCGTTTTCTGTGTAAAAAAAATGAAAACGTGCATTCAATTCAAAGCGCATAAACAATGATAGCTGATACTTTTATTAAAAGGCCTGTTACTGCAATTGTGGTGTCAATCGTAATTGTAATGGTGGGATTGATTGGGATGAGCACGCTGCCAATAGCGCAATACCCTGATATTACTCCGCCTTCGGTCACCGTGTCTGGCCTTTTTATTGGCGCCGATGCACAAACTGTTGAGCAAACCACTACTACAGCCATTGAAACACAGGTGAATGGCACACCCGGTATGGCTTACATAACGGGAGGCAGCAGTTCCAGCGGCAGCAGCAGCATTAACGTAACTTTTGAAATAGGAACCAATGTTGACATAGCAGCCCTCGATGTTCAGAACCGGGTAAGCGTAGCAGAACCCGCATTACCCGATGCCGTAAAACGCCTCGGACTGACGGTACGCAAACGCAATCCAAGCATCATGATG
>JAHEZC010000624.1 GCA_023251275.1 Parafilimonas sp.
AGTAGATGAATTATTGATCGGAACAAAAGGTAAAATTCATGCCGGTGACGCCAATATAACCGACAATAAAGGAAACCTGCTTTACCAGTTTGACAAAAACACGGAGAATGATCCTTATCAAAGTGAGCATGATGAATTATTTGCTGCCATTGCAAAAGGCGAATACAAATTCGCTGATGCGGAGAATGGCGCCAAATCCACTATGACTGCCATACTTGGCCGGATGGCAACATACAGCGGGCAGGTGATAGAATGGGATAAGGCAATTAATTCAGGATTGGATCTGCATCCTAAAACTTATACGTGGGAAGCACAGCCGCCTGTATTGCCCAATGCGGAAGGGTTTTATGCTATTGCCACTCCCGGTAAAACGAAATATGTGTAAATAAAATAATCATGATAACATGAAGGCCGGTTGCTGCTGCGACCGGCTTTTTTATGCAAAGAACTGATTAGAATCCAGAGTATGAATTTTATTCATCAGTTCACTGAAATATTGTGCAGCGTACAACATCCTGCTGCCATACCAGCTAAACATTTCTCCATCTGCAAATAAAATCTTTGCACCCGGTAATTGCGATTGAATTTCTGCTGCGTGTTTTTGTTTAAATGGAAATGGTTCTGAAGAAAGCAGAATAATTGCTGCACCCCGTTCACTGATTTCTTCTATCGTTATTTCAGGATAGCGGCTTTTATTTTCAAAAATATTTTTAAGCCCGCACCTGCGCAGCATATCGCCGATAAATGTATCTCCGCCAATGGTCATGTAAGGATTGCGCCAGATGAGATAGCAGGTTGGAGGTTTGAAGTCTGAGGTTTGAAGTTTTAAGAAATTAGTTTCTATCTGGCTAATCAGTGTGCTGGCTTTTTCTTTTTTGTTTACCAGTTCACCAACTGATTGAATCATCTTTAACGCATCGTTGAAATTATTCACATCACTTATCCATACCGGGGCGATTTGTTTTATTTGCTCAATTTGGTCTCTTACATTTTCTTCTTTATTGGCGATGACCAGGTCAGGCTGCAGGCGGTTTACTTTTTCAATATTCACCGTTTTCGTTCCGCCCACTCTTTCTTTGGTTTGAAACCATCTTCGCGGATGCACACAGAATTTGGTGATGCCAATTACTTCTTTATCCAGACCTAAATCATGCAGTAATTCTGTTTGTGAAGGAACGAGTGAAATGATGCGTTTGGGAGGATATTGCTCCAGCTTTACTATTCTTTCTAACTGGTCGGTGCAAATAAACATTTTGTAAAGTTAGTGCTGTGTTTTATGGAATAGCGCCTTGCCTGCATCTCATTCGTTAAAACTGTTTTCATGAAATTGCCTGCTTTCCTTTTCATAATTTTATTGGTTCTGACGATTGCTTTATCGGCATGGCTCAGCCGGTTGGGTAAAAGTAGTTTGTCACTTGGGAGCAACAATGTGAATGCAAAAAAAAATTTATCACACCCTGCCACTGTCGGCGAAATTCCATTGCCGTATGGATTTGCAAGAGTTGATGCCGAACAGGGATCGTTTGCTGAATGGTTAAGAAACCTTCACCTTAGAAAAGATAACATAGTATATCTCTATAACGGGAAACCAATTGACAGGCAGGATTTGCATTATGCTGTGCTGGATATTTCCACCGGCAACAAAGACCTGCAGCAATGTGCGGATGCGATCATGCGGCTGAAAGCGGAATATTATTTTTCGAAAAAGCAGTTTGAAAAAATTGCTTTTCCGGCAGGAAGGGGCAGTGAATATAATTTTTTAAACTATGCAAATCAAAAGAGGCAGTGTTTTACCCATGAATGTTTAATGCAATTCATGGAAAATGTATTCATTTATTGCGGCACTTACACGCTTGATGAAATGACCAGGCCCGTTGATATGCATCAAATGCAGATCGGTGATGTATTTGTAAAAGCCGGCGCTCCCGGCCATGCAATGATCGTTGCAGATGTCGCAACGGATGAAAAAACAAAACAAAAAATTTATTTGCTTGCACAGGGATATATGCCTGCACAGGACATGCATATCGTTATTAATCCAGGCAATTCAGCCCTAAACCCCTGGTATAAAGCAGACGACAGTGAAAAAATTATTACGCCGGGATGGGTGTTTGATAAAAGACAGTTGAAG
>JAHEZC010000095.1 GCA_023251275.1 Parafilimonas sp.
AAATTGCCGGCATTTAGTTCAAAAAGCAAAGGAAGCAATTCCGTATAGCTTATATCTGCGCTGTGCGTGGAATCATGGTCACCTCCAGGGCAGGTATGCACACCAATTCTCTTTCTTTCATTTTCTGTAAACCGGGCTAATACCTGGTTATTCAAATCAATAAATGCTTTCAGCAAGCCTTTGGATGGATCGAGTTTTACGGCAAGCCTTGCCTCGGTGAAATCAATCTGTACATTATATGCGCCGTTATTCAAACAACTCCTTATGTCGGCTTCTGCTTCATTCAGGAGATCACTGATAAATTGTTCCTGTGAGTAACCCTCAATGCCTTCCTGCGGATAAAGCAGGCTCAATGCAGAAGCAGAGATCACCGCCTGTTTTACCGGCACTGTTGAAATGGATTTAGCTTTTTGCAAATAATTGCCGGCATAAGCCTGGTATTTAAATGGTCCTGCTGTCAGTTTTGGCAACTGTCTTGTATGCCCATCTGCAAAAGGAATAATCACACCATCTGCTGCGAGGTGCTGCATACCATGAATCGGATAAGTGACAAAGCTGGATTTGGTTTGCTCTCCGTCTGTAATTACAGGTGAGCCTGTTGCTTCAAATTCATGTATAGTCTCCTGCAATGCTTTGTCAGATAGTATTGCAAGTTCAGCTTCTCTGATTTCGTTGGATGCATAAGCTTTCATCGCATCTATGAGGTACTGCGGACGGGGAATGCTCCCGATTGGTTCTGTGAGAATTTTCATAAACGAAATTTTTTGTGTGAGTGAATGGGTTTAAAAAATAATCATTATCTGTACAAATCGAAATCAATGTAGCCTTCGGCTGCACGCATGGGTGCACGGTTCACATAAAATTGCCTGTCCTGCGGCGCCCATGTGCTCAGTCCATCTACATAACGATTATACATGCAAAACGCAGCAGCAATTAAAACAGTATCGTGTATTTCCCTGTCTGTTGCACCCAGGTTTCCTGCATACTCAACCTGTTCTGCCGTTACATCTTTACCGCTTTTTTGCACACTTGCAGCAATGGCCAGCAAAGCTTTCATTTTATCCGAAATGCCCGTTGAATCAAAATCTTTCTTAATAGCATCTATCTGTTCTATATCACATTGAAGGTAATGCCCTGCCATTGCGCCATGCACATTCTGGCAAAAAAAACAATCATTCAGGTAAGAAACATACGCTCCAATCAATTCACGCTCCCCTCGTGTTAAAGTATTGTCATCGTTTCTCAGCAATACCTCTGCCAGTTCGTTCAAGGGCTTCGCAGTTTCCGGCCTGTAAGCCATTGGCCCCCGAATACCGGGTAAGTCATTTTTAAGATCAATATATGCCATATAATTTTTGAATAAAATTGAATAAAATACCGCTGTTCGCTATGAGCAACCAGCACTCAGAAATCGAGAGTTAATTTTTTCTGATAACTGAAAGCTGATTGCGAAAGCTTCTCCTTTTTTATTGCTCTGTGGAAGGCAGAGGAAATTCCTCCCATACATTGAGGTCAGGCCTGTCCAGCGGTAATTCGTCTAACAGGTTATATCTCCTCATATCTATCCACCTGTGCCCTTCTGCAAAAAGAGAATATCTCCTCTGGTTGAGCATTTCCGTGATCAGGGCGTCATGTGTTTCAGCGCCGCCGTAATCAGGCAAGCCATGACCATTTCTTATCTTGTTTAGCGCTGAAACAGCATCAGTAAAGTTGTTGGTTTGGATATTGGCCTCTGCATAAATAAGAATTAATTCCTCATTTCTTATAATCGGTATAGGTGCAGTACCGGATGTAAAAACCCAGACATCCCTGTCACCTGTGAGCCCGCTATTTGGATCAGTTACGGATGATGCACGCAAAACAGCTTTACCGATGCGATCGTCATTTGCCTCAATATCTTCCGAATATGATGGATGAGCAAGCCGCCATTCGCCGGAATAGTTTCGGGGAAGATATACGGGGTTTAGCTGATCTCCGGAACCTGTACCGAAAACATTGTTTACACCAGCATAAAAATCGCCGGTGAGGTTGAAAAATGATTCGTTCAATGCTGTCAATGCCGTTGACCATTGCTGACGGTAAACAGCGACTCTTGCAGCTAATGCCCGGTTGAATTGTACAAGACCTGCGGCATTGTCAAATGTTCCGAAGCCGGCAAGAGGATAAAGAACGTCTGCTCCGCCAAAATCACTTTTTGCTTCATCAAGTAAATTTGCAATTTCGGTTAATGCTTCATCATTACCCACAATAGGACCAAGATTATTCGGATCATCTACTTCCATACGGATACCATTTGCATAAGTGAGATTCAGGTTCAATAAAAGCTGGTATGCTTTGATTGTTTTTGCAAAACCTGTGTAGCCCTTTTTGGCTGATTCTGTAATCAGGGTTGAATTTGCGGCTGCCTGTATCAGCAGGTTACAATTTTTTACAACCCGGTAGCGGGCGGCCCAGGGATTGTTTATATAAAATGAATTATTGCTGAGCGTGGCATCATTGACACCAAGCAGATCAGTCACATATCTTGGGTCGGAACCTGAAAAGCGATAAATTTCCCGACCTATTACCCCCGTTTCATCAAGGTATAAACCAAGATTGTTTCTCATGCCTGATTCGGTACCGCTTACGAGGTTGTTCAACTGATCTTTAGAGGCATTTTTTAAAAAGTCTTCTGCTGTAGGATTGTTCAGATCGCCATAATCTTTTTTGCATGACTGGATAAAAGCCATCGTCAGTAACAGCAGTACAAATTGTATATTGATAATTTTTTTCATAAAAGGTTTTTAAAAATTTTTAGAAATTAACTGAAATATGGAAGTCGGCGCGTTTGGAAGCAGGGAATGGAGTTACATCTAAGCCCGTTGAAAAACCTGTTCCGAAATTAGATACTTCCGGGTCGTAGCTTTTATATTTGGTGAAGGTTACATAATTGTTGAGAGAAACTCCCAAATGCAATCCCTTAATCAGGCTGGTCTGTGGCATGGAGAAAGAATAATACAATCCAACTTCCCGTAAGCGCAGGTAACCTGCATTCTGCACAAATTGCTGTGCACTTGATCCTATCTGCATCAGACGGTCGTATGCATCAGGTATTCTGTTATTATTTTTATCATCATCAAAATCAACACTGGTTCCTCCAATATCATTTTGCAAGGTTGTAATATTCACATTTTCCCCTCCATTTTTCCAGTGCAGTAAAAAACGTAAACTTAATTTATTGTAAAAAGTGATTTCATTATAATTATTCATCTGGAATTTTGGTTCCTGATCACCCCATACAGCAAGGCCGCCATCGGCGCCCCCTAAGCCGACGATCTGAGTAGCTGATTTCCCTTCCTGGATGAAGAAAGTACCAACTACAGGTCCAAAAGATCCCAAAGTGACCGGCGGAATAGTCATTTTAGTTACTTTAGATCTGTTTAACCAGAAGTTTACAGAAGTATTCCACCTGATATTTTTGCCTGTAACAGGTTGTGCATTCAGCCCCATTTCAATGCCGCTGTTTCTCAGATTGCCTGCATTAACCCATTGAGAAGTAAACCCCGAAGATGGCGGTAATGTGTTCAGCAGGAGAAAATCATACACCTGTTTGTTGTAGTAGGTAATTTGCATACTTACTTTACCTTTCAGAACTGCGAAATCAAGCCCTGTCTCAAATTCGGTTTGTCTTTCAGGTTTAATGCCGGGTTCTCCTTCCTGCAGATTTATTAAGGAGCCGGGAAAGCCTGCAATATTGGAAACT
Source organism: Parafilimonas sp. (assembly GCA_023251275.1). Lineage (GTDB taxonomy): Bacteria > Bacteroidota > Bacteroidia > Chitinophagales > Chitinophagaceae > JAHEZC01. The sequence goes on from JAHEZC010000095.1 coordinate 3,743, forward strand.
CCCAAAGAAGTAAATTTACTGCCATAAGCTGGGAAATTACCTGATTGTCCGTAAGCTGCACGCAACTTAAAGTTATCAAACAAACCACCTTCTTTCCAAAAACCCATGTGAGTAAGATTCCATGAAATGCCTGCTTTAGGATAGGTGTAATATTTATCAGGATCACCATTTTTTGTTGATTTGTCAAAGCGTACACCTGCTGTCAGGTTTATGGCATCAGCAATGCTTGCTTCTTCCTGCACAAAAATGCCATCATCCTGGAATTTGGTTCTGAACTGGGAAGCCGTTAAAGCCCCTGCCTGGTTTACATTTGACTGACCCGAAATTACCTGTGTGGCAATATTCAGCAGATTGTTAAAATCTCCTGATTCCTGGGTAATACCGGCAGATGTGGTGAAAGTAAGTTTTTCAGAAGGGCTGAAATTATTCACCAACGAAAGGATATAATTGGTGTTCAGATTTTTTGTGAATCCCTGGATGGATGTCCCTTTGTTTACTGCCTGGAACTGTAATGAACTGGGAAATAATGCATTTGTCTGCAGATTATAAAAATCGAAACCGCCACGCCCTAAGAATTTTGTACTGGAATTAGCACTTTTAAATAAAATAGCATCCAGGTTAATCCCGGTTACAAAACGATTCACTCCTTCATTATTCGTCATTTTATCGCGGGTTTCGATAGGGTTGGAAGCTGCAAAAGGATTCCTGGGATAATTGCCATTGGCATCCGGATGCAATTCTGCAAAGCCTGGTGTAAAGGAAAGCGCAATGCCATAAGTTACACCTGCATTATCATTGCCTGTTAAGCCCCTGTCCGCAGATGAATTGATATAATTAGTGCTTACCCCTATTTTAATATTATCATTAATCCTGTGATCCACATTCAGGCGGATGCTGCTGTTACGGTAACCCGTATTTTTAATAATGCCATCTTCACTTTTTTTAGCAGCAGAAAAATAAAAACTCGTTTTTTCACTGCCTCCTGTCAGGCTAAGCACGGTATTTCGCGTAAAGCCTGTTTCGCCATAAATTTCTTTTTCGTAATCATAAATTTTCCCCGCAGCCTGTGCATCGAGAAACTGTTGACTCAGTGCGGCGCTTGTCGCACTGTCACCCGATAAACTTGCTGCTCTTTCAGCAGTGAATTGACGTACCCCTAACAATTTTCTCACTTTTACAAAACCAAGATCCTGTGAAAAGCTTACATTGGTTCTGCCCGGTTTGCCCTTTTTAGTAGTAATTATTATTACCCCGGCAGCAGCTTTTGAGCCGTAGATAGCAGCAGCAGAAGCGCCTTTTAAGATTTCAATGTTCTCAATGTCCTCGGCGCGAAGATCTGCAATACGGCTGGAAGGATTGTCCTGGCTTGAAGTATTGGTACCCGGGGAAGCAGAAGTCACTGCATTCAAACCTGCCGATGTTGCGGTGTTATCCATAAAAACTCCATCAACCACATAGAGTGGTTGCGTATTGCCATAAACAGAAGTAACACCTCTTAGTTTTACAGAGATACCTCCGCCGGGGGCACCTGAATTGGCATTGATATATGCGCCGGGTATTTTGCCAGATAAAGCGGCGTCAAAAGTTTGTGCCGGCGCCACACCATTAAGTTCCTTGCCGGAAATAGTAGCAACTGCGTTGGCAAGGTTTCTTCTTTTGACGCTGGTAGCTAACCCGGTTACAACTACTTCATCCAGCCTGGCTATATCTTCATCCAGCGTGATATTTAAATCCCCGGTAATTTCACCCGCTTTAATTGTTCTGGATTTAAAGCCGGTCGAACTGATAACGATTGTTGCATTTACAGGAACAGTCAATCTGAATTTTCCTTCCGCGTCTGTTGCAGTTCCCTGGCTTGTTTGCTTAATAATCACACTGGCGCTTACCAGGGGATTTTTATTGGCATCGGTAACTTTGCCGGATATTGTTTTGGTTTGTGCAAATAGCAGGCCTGGCATAAGCAGGATGCAGATCAAACCGGCTATAAAAAAGAGTAATTTTTTCATTTGTTGGTTTTTGATAAATTAAAAAATTGAAACATTGGGATTCTGAAAAATATTTGGGTTATCAGAATGTTTATAAAGAAGTTTGCCTTTGAACATCCGTGAACTAATTTTAAGTCTTTATGTTTGATCTGAAGCGGGTTGTGCTGATTTATAGATATGGCTGCCATATCCTGTTTCGACGATTTGTTTTGCGCGCAATGGATAAGATGACATATCGGTTGGTGCGGTTGTTGCCAAACCATCTACATACCTGTTCATCATACAAAACATTGCAGCAATAAGCACTGTATCATGAATGTCCTTATCAGTTGCACCTGCTTCACGGGCATTTTCGATATCGTCAGGCGTAACCGCTTTCCCGCTTTGCTGAACCTTTCCTGCTATTTGAAGTAATGCTTTAAGCTTATCTGAAATTGCAGCATGCTGATAATTTTTTCGCACCTGCTCCACCAGTTGGCGATCGCCATTTAAATAGATACATGCAATTGCTCCATGTGAATGGTGACAATAAAAACAATCGTTGAGATAAGATACATAAGTGCCGATCAATTCTCTTTCTGAACGTGTGAGACCTTCGTCGCTACGCATCAATATTTCAGCCAATATACCTATTGGTTCTGCTGTTTCAGGGCTATAAGCGAATGCGCTTCGGGCACCCGGCAAATCATTTTTAAGATCAATGTGTGGCATAAATTTTTTTTGAAATGTTTTGAGTAATTTTTAGGTTGCCTGCTGCGGCATCACATATCCTTTTTCTGCCATTCGCTTGCCCATCTCCGCATAAGCTTCAGCATCTTCAGGCGTAAAGCTTGCAAGGCCATCCACATAGCGGTTGAACATACAGAAGGTTGCTGCGATCAAAACTGTGTCATGTATTTCGCGATCGTTTGCGCCCTGTTTTCCTGCTTCGTCAATATCTTCCTGTGAAACTTGCTTTCCAAGTATTTGTACTTTACCTGCGATATGCAACAAGGTTTTCATTTTTTCACTCACATGCGAATGCTGCATATCGTGCAACACTTCATCTACCATATTTTTTTCATCACCATATAAACATCTCGCTGCTGCCGCGTGGCTGCTCATACAAAACATACAGTGGTTCAGGTAAGAAACATAAGATGCAATCAATTCTCTTTCCGGTTGTGTCAAAGGAGATTCTCCCCTCAATAATACCTGCACTAATTCATATAAATATTTACCTGTTTCAGGTCTGAACAACACAAGGCTTCTAATACCGGGAACTCCTTCAGGAACTTTTATGTGCGCCATTATTATTGCTGATTTTTTGGAACTAACTGTTGAACTGCCATTAAACTTTTCTTGCTTCGGTGCTTTTGTGCTTGAAAAAAGATCCACAGTGAACAAAACGAATAAGTGTGCCCACGGGATTCTGCGAACAACGCAACCGGAGATGCACAAATCGTTTCAGCCGGGTACAAAAAATTTCTTTTCATACAATGTCAATTACCTTCTTTTCTTTCGCAATAAATGTTACTGCAAACCCTATCAGAAAAATGAATGAAAAAATAAAAATGGCGTTGCCGTAACCGCCCAGCAAGCCAACCAGTGCACCGATGAAAAAAACAACTGTGGCTGTAAATAGTCTGCCTATATTAAAGCAAAAGCCCGTTGCCGAAGCCCTTACAACCGTAGGGAATAATTGCGGTATATAAACAGATAATGCGCCCTGGCTTATGCCAAAGAAAACAGCCAGTACAGCCATCCCGATAAATGTGAACAATGAAACGGATGTATTCAGTTTAAATACGACAAACGTCATAATAAAACAGGCAGTAAAGCACATCATCATAGTTTTACGCAGGCCAATAGCATTTGCAATCCATCCTGATACGACGCTGCCTGATAAACCGGCAACAGCTAATATCATCATAGTTAAACCGCGTTGCTCCTGCGCCTTTACTGAATCGGTAATACTTTGAATCCATGTGGGCGCCCATGAAAAAACAGCCCACAAACCAATCAGCATGGCGCCAAATATTAGAGACCCGGTAAGCAGGTTCTTACTATATGCGGGTGCAAAAAGCTTTTTACTTAAATGGAAGCTGCCGGTCGGGGCAAGTTTATTTTTCTTCCAGCTTTCTGATTCCGCCAGCGCAAAAAGAGAAAAAACAGCTACTGCCAACGGAACAAGACCAGTAAGAAAAGCACTGTGCCAGTCAGCCAATAAATTATTCATAGCACCTGCAACGAT
>JAHEZC010000625.1 GCA_023251275.1 Parafilimonas sp.
GAAAATACTGGCGAGCTAAAAAACTTTTAAACCTTAAGCTTTGAACTTTAAACTTATATAATGTCAGAAAAAATTATTAAATACCTGCATGCTGAAATGGACAGGCAGGCAGGTATCGAACATACTTTTCATCGCACAAAAATTGTCGCTACTGTTGGCCCGTCATGTGACACGTACGAGAAACTGCTCGAACTGGTACGTATGGGTGTAAATGTTTTCCGGCTGAATTTCTCTCATGGGTCGCATGAAGACAAAGTAAAGATCATTGAGCATATCCGCAGGATGAATGACGAAGAGCCATACAATATTGCTATCCTCGCAGACCTGCAGGGGCCGAAACTACGGGTGGGCGATATACAAAATGGTTCTCTTGAAATAGTAACCGGCGACATACTTACTTTCACTTCAAGGGAAAAAGTAGTGGGTACAAAAGAAAAGATTTATGTTTCTTATCCAAACCTGCAGCATGACGTAAAGGTGAGCGACAAAATTTTGATTGACGATGGTAAGCTCGAAGTAGTGGTAATTGAAATTACGGAAGAAGGTGATGTAAAAGTAGCCGTAACCCACGGGGGCAAACTGCTTCCAAAAAAAGGTGTCAATCTTCCCGATACGGAGATTTCTCTGCCGCCAATGACAGAAAAAGATATTGCAGACCTCGACTTCATTATTGAGCATAAAGTGGATTGGGTAGCCCTTTCTTTTGTACGTAAAGCAGAAGATATTGTTGACCTGAAAAGAAGACTGGCAGAAGCTAACAGCATTACTAAGGTAATGGCAAAAATAGAAATGCCTTCCGCCCTGAGAGACCTGCGGAATATTATTGTGGAATCCCACGGTATAATGGTAGCCCGCGGTGATCTCGGCGTGGAATTGCCTGTTGAAAAGGTACCAATGGCCCAGCGGGAAATAGTGCGTAAATGTATTCACCGTGCAAAGCCTGTCATCGTCGCTACACAGATGATGGAGAGTATGATTGACAATGTAAAACCGAACCGAAGTGAAATATCGGATGTCGCCAACGCGGTACTCGAAGGCGCCGATGCAGTGATGCTGAGCGCAGAGACCGCTACAGGCAGGCACCCTGCCCTGGTAGTGGAAACCATGCGCAAAATAATTTTGGAAGTGGAAAAAACGGAATACCGCTATAACCGGGAAGAAGATTTAAAACCGCTTTCTCATTCTCCTTCTTTTCTGAGCGATGCCATTTGCTACAATGCCTGCAAAATTGCCAAAGATGCAAATGCTGATGCATTGATTGGCATGACCCAAACCGGCTACACCGGATTTGTACTCAGCAGCTACCGTCCGAAAGCGCCTCTTTACATTTTTACGAAAGTGAAAAGCCTCGTTAACCAGTTGAGCCTTAGCTGGGGAGTGAGAGCATTTTATTATGATGAAGAAGTGAGTTTAGATGATATTATTTTTGACGAGATAAATATTCTGAAAGGCAGAGGTTTTCTTAAAGAAGGAGATGTGGTCATAAATACCGGAAGCACACCGGTCCATCTTCATTTGCCAACCAATATACTCAAGATTACCAAAGTTGTATAACAAACAGGTGCACAGACATTTTTATAATTTGTTCGCCATTTTTTCAGACGAATAACACCGGCAGGTGGAAAAACTTTCAGCCGTTTATATTTTTCGCTTGTTTGATTCGTTTAAATGAGATACTTTCGGTAATTACTCATAACCATTTTTTGTTTCCTACTTAACAGCTCCAGTAATCCCTGATTTCAAAAAGTTGTTTGCGGGGATACAGAATTACTTAACATTCAGGCATGTCAAAACTTAAAATAGGCGTCATAGACCTTGTCAGCAAAGGCCCGAACAATACCTTATGGGCAAAAATTATGAATGCAAATTTGGCAAGCGTCATGCCTCAGGTAGTAGCAACATGGTGCGAACAGGAAGGCCATGAGGTAAAAATGATTTGTTATACAGGAACAGAAGACCTGAGCAAGGAATTGCCCCGGGACGTGAATCTTGTTTTTATCTGTTCCTTTACTCAGGCCGCTTTGCTGGCTTATGCACTCAGCAATTATTTTCGCAAACAGGGGGTAGTAACCGTTTTGGGCGGACCTCATGCACGCTGTTATCCCGATGATTCGCTTAAATATTTT
>JAHEZC010000096.1 GCA_023251275.1 Parafilimonas sp.
ATTGCATCGAAAATATTCTTCTCAACAATTGCCTTTGTTTTGCCGGTAGCGATCACACCTGGTAAATCAGGAACATAAGCTGAGTATACTGTTTTTGTTTTTTCATATACTACCAGATACTTTCTCATTTCTTATCAATTTGTGCTTGTTTATAAATGCTGTTTAAAGTGCCGGAAGCAATTTCATCACTCATTTTGTGTGCAGCAATTGTAACTAATCCTTTTTTAAAGGGATGTTTATACTGCTATGACTTCCTTTCTGCCTCACCAAATACCAACCGTCATATTCAAAAATACAAAAAGAAACCAAAGTTGTTTTCTTAGCTATTTTACAAAGGCCACCTCGCAAAAAAAGAAATATTTGAATTTCGTAACTACTTATTTCTTTTTCATTATTTCCTGCTCTAACACTTAGTTAGCTTTGTGTTCAATTTCAAGCTTTATAATCATGAATACAAAAATTCAAAAACGCGAACTGGGAAAAAGTGGTCTCGAAGTTTCAGCGCTTGGACTCGGCTGCATGGGTATGAGTTTTGGCCTCGGGCCTGCCGCTGATAAAAAGGAAATGATCTCGCTTATTCGTTCGGCCGTCGAAAAGGGAATTACCTTTTTTGATACGGCAGAAGTGTACGGCCCATTTACGAACGAAGAACTTGTTGGCGAAGCACTGGCACCATTTAAAGGACAAGTGGTGATTGCAACCAAGTTCGGATGGAAACCGAATGCTGATGGTCGTTGGAGTGAACTGGATAGTCGTCCTGAACATATCAAAGAAGTTGTTGAAGCCTCGCTTAAAAGATTGAAGACTGATGTTATTGATCTGTTGTATCAGCACCGCGTTGACCTCGAAGTGCCCATTGAAGATGTGGCAGGTGCGGTAAAAGATTTGATCAAGGAAGGTAAGGTGAAACATTTCGGTCTTTCCGAAGCAGGCATAAATACAATTCGAAAAGCACATGCTGTGCAACCGGTTACTGCTTTGCAGAGTGAATACTCGCTGTGGTGGAGAGATCCTGAGAAAGAAATTATTCCAACATTGGAAGAACTTGGAATTGGCTTTGTTCCTTTCAGCCCGCTTGGCAAAGGATTTCTCACGGGAAAAATTGATGAGAACACAAAATTTGACAGTTCTGATTTCCGCAATGTTGTTCCCCGCTTTTCACCGGAAGCAAGAAAAGCGAATCAGTCATTGGTTGATTTGCTTACTAAAATTGCTGAACAGAAAAATGCGACACCTGCCCAGGTTGCACTCGCCTGGTTACTTGCACAAAAACCGTGGATAGTTCCCATTCCCGGAACGACAAAGTTACACCGCCTTGAGGAGAATATTGGTGCCGTTGCAATTGAATTTACATCTGGTGAACTTCATGAAATTGAAGATGCTTCTTCAAAAATTATTGTACAGGGAGAAAGGTATCCCGAACAATTGCAAAAACTCGTAGGTCGTTGAGTATCTTTTTAAAAAAGAATTTATTTGCTCAACTTTTCTAAGTTATAAAATTACTTGCCGAGATGAATCATCGCTCTGAATTCGACGAAGACCTGATCAGGAAATATCTTTCATTAATAGATCCTGAAGAATTCAAGATGGGGGAAAAGCAATTGAATTTTTTTTAAAATGATATGTTTGCTCTCAGGTTAATATCATGTAATATTCTACCAGACACTTTATGTTACAGAATTTCCGTGCATACTTTAAAAATCACTACTTTCGGCTTGATTATTTGCATCACCAACTCTTTGTATTTCTCACAGATTACTCAGATTTACACTGAAATTAAATAGATTTAAATGAGCTGACATACGGAATCATGAGAGCCAATTAATTTATTTTATGAAACGTACAATCAAAAAAGTTGCAGTGCTTGGCAGTGGCGTAATGGGTTCACGCATTGCATGTCATTTTGCGGGTATCGGCGTGCCGGTGCTGTTGCTTGATATTGCTCCGAAAGATTTGCCGGCGGATGCAAAGCCGGCAGACAAAAATAAAATTGTGAATGATGCTTTGCAGGCCGCACTGAAAAGCAATCCATCGCCTGTTTATACAAAGGATGTTGCAAAGAAAATTACGACAGGCAATTTTGACGACAATATGAAAGATATTGCAGGCTGTGACTGGACAATCGAAGTGGTGGTTGAACGGTTCGATATAAAGCAACAGTTATTTGAAAAAGTGGAGCAATTCCGCCGACCCGGCACATTGATAACATCAAATACATCCGGCATACCTATTCATTTTCTATCTCAGGGAAGAAGTGATGATTTTAAAAAACATTTCTGCGGTACTCATTTTTTTAATCCGCCGCGCTACCTGCGTTTGCTGGAAATAATTCCTACACCCGATACCGATAAAGAAGTCGTTGATTTTTTAATGCATTATGGTGATTTGTATCTTGGCAAAACAACAGTGCTGGCGAAGGATACTCCCGCATTTATTGCCAATCGTATCGGTGTATTTGGCATAATGGCGATTTTGAACAGCATGGAAAAGCTGGGACTAACCATTGATGAAATAGATGCCCTTACAGGGCCCGTTGTGGGGAAGCCAAAATCAGCGACATTCAGAACCGCTGATGTAGTGGGTATTGATACACTTGTAAAAGTGGCAAAAGGTGTTGCAGATAATTGCCCGGAAGATGAAGCGCGAAGTGTATTTAATATTCCGTCATGGCTGAATAAGATCGTAGAGAATAACTGGCTGGGTGATAAAACAGGACAGGGATTTTTTAAGAAAATGCCGTCATCAGGTAAAGGAGAAAAAGAAATTCATGTATTGAATTTGTCAACACTTGAGTATGAACCGCGTACCAAACCAAAATTCAAAACACTTGAAACTGCAAAACCAATTGAAGATCTAAAACAAAGATTGAAAGCATTGGTTGCAGGTCAGGATAAAGCCGGAGAATTTTATCGTCATTTTCATTATGCATTGTTCTCTTACATATCACATCGCATACCGGAAATAAGTGATGAGATTTACCGCGTGGATGATGCAATGATGGCGGGTTTCGGATGGGAAATCGGCGCATTTGAAAGCTGGGATGTATTGGGCGTTGCAAAAACAATGGAAGCGATGAAAGAAGCCGGTTATAGCATTGCAGAATGGGTGAAAGAAATGCTTGCTTCCAGCAATGAATCTTTCTATAAAATCGAGGCAGGAAAAAAATTATATTACGATATTATCACAAAATCGTATAAGCCAATTCCCGGTGCTGATGCATTTATTATTCTTGATAATTACAGGGATAAAATTGTCTGGAAAAACAGTAATGCCATGCTTTGCGATATTGGTGATGATGTGGTGGCATTGCAGTGGAATACCAAAATGAACAGCATAGGAAGTGAGGTACTGGAAGCAGTGAATAAGAGTATCAGCCTTGCGGAAGAAAAATTCAAAGGTCTTGTGATTGCCAATGATGGCGCTAATTTCAGTGCAGGCGCAAATGTGGGGATGATATTCATGTACGCCATCGAACAGGAATTCGATGAACTTGATCTTGCAATAAGAATTTTTCAGAATACAATGATGCGTGTGAGATATTCTTCCGTTCCTGTGGTAATAGCACCTCATGGATTAACACTTGGCGGGGGATGTGAAATGAATTTACATGCGGACAAAATTTTTGCTGCTGCTGAAACTTATATCGGCCTTGTAGAATTAGGGGTGGGGCTGATTCCTGGCGGCGGCGGCACTAAGGAATTTGTGATGCGTGCTGCCGATGAAATGCACGAAGATGAGCCTGAAACTATTACACTTAAGAATCGTTTTTTTAGTATTGCAACCGCAAAGGTTGCTACATCAGCATTTGAAGCGTATGACCTCGGCATACTGCGTAAGGGACACGATGAAGTTGTCATGAATCAAAACAGGAGGATCGCCGAAGCAAAAACTGCCGTGACAGAATTGTCTAATCAGGGCTATGTGCAACCTTTGCAGCGAAAAGATATTAAGGTATTGGGTCGTTCAGCATTGGGGGCATTGTATGCTGGTATCAATGGAATGTGGCGAGCCAATTATGCAACCGACCATGATGCACTTGTTGCACGTAAACTCGCTTATGTAATGTGCGGCGGAGACCTGAGTGAGCAGAGCCTTGTGAGTGAGCAATATTTGCTCGATCTCGAACGCGAAGCATTTTTATCTCTCTGTGGTGAAAGAAAAACGCTCGAAAGAATCCAGGCTGTTCTAAAAACAGGAAAGCCGGTAAGAAATTGATCGAAAAGCATTGTATATTTAGTCTTTACGAATCTCTTTAACTATATCAATTCTTATCTGTAAATACAATTAAATAAACAAAAATATGTTTGGAATAAGTTACATAAGGTTCGACTCAATGACCTACGTAGTTCATTATAAAAAAGGCAGAGTTTTAAATGAGGGGCGAGGTCTTTCTTTTTTTTATTTTGCACCAAACAGTTCAATTGCAGCTATACCCATCGGAAGCAATGATCTCCCTTTTATTTTTAACGAAATAACGAATGATTACCAAAATATTTCTATCCAGGGACAGGTAACTTATAAAATTGCGAACCCAAAACAATTGGCAGAATTACTTGACTTTACAGTTATTGGAAAAGGAATTTACAAAAAAAATGAGATTGAAAAACTAAATCAAAGAATAGTCAATGAGGCACAAACTGCTACTTCTTCTTTTATTCATAGTTTAGGATTGAAAGAGGCTATTCGTTCAGCTAAATCCATCGAGTTGAAAATCGTTGACGGCCTTCAATTGTCACCAGCCATTTTGAATCTCGGCATTGAAATAATAAGCGTAAATATCCTGGCGATCAAAGCCACGCCGGAAATGGCACGTGCATTGGAAACTGGAACCCGTGAAAAACTTCAACAAGACGCAGATTTGGCAATTTATGAGCGTAGAAATTTTGCAGTAGAACAGGAAAGAAAAATAAAAGAGAGCGAGCTAAATACAGAAATAGCAGTAGAAGAAAAGAAAAAACAAATTGCGGAAAAACAGATGGAAGCTGAGATACAAAAAGCAGAAAATGACAGAAAGCTTAGGGAAATGAAAGTACAAGCAGACATTGCAGTTGAAAATCAACGGAAGCAGCTTATTGACCAGAAAACAGAAAATGAGAGAAAGGAAGCTGAAACACAAGGGTATGTTATTGAGACTACTTTGAAGCCATACAGAGAAATTGATTGGAAGACTTTGATGGCACTTTCCAATAATACTGATGCGAAATTTAATATTGCCATAGCTTTCAGGCAACTTGCAGAAAATGCAAATAAGATTGGTAGCCTAAATATAACTCCGGAATTGCTTGAAAGTCTTCTTACTGAAAAGAAAGAGATTAAGTGATGAAAATTGAATATGCCATCATTGTAAAAAATAAAACAAGGCTTGAAACACTAATTGAACGATTTAATACAAAAGGTCAGGCAAAATTTTATATTGAAAGCCTGGGAAGTAACTTTGAAGACTATGAAATAGAACATTATAATTTTAATCACTCTCTTTCGCTTGTCCAGCGGCATCTTTCTAAAATTATTAAGAACAAAATCATAGATAGATCTTTTCTTCCTTCTTTTCTTTTTAATGAAAATCAAGTTGTACTTGTAATTGGGCAGGATGGTCTTGTTGCTAACACGGCAAAATATCTTAATGAAATTCCTATCGTTGCAATCAACCCTGACAGTGAAAGATATGATGGAATATTATTGCCATTTACACCAGACAACTTTATTGCAGCGGTGGAAAAAGTTATTACCAATTCATACAATTTCAAAACGGCAACGCTTGCTGAGGCAAGATTAAATGACGGGCAAAGAATTTTAGCTTTTAATGATTTATTCATTGGAGTTTCCTCTCATATTTCTGCGCGATATAAGATAACTTATAACAATACAACGGAAGAGCAATCATCTTCAGGTATTATAGTTTCCACCCAGGCGGGTTCAACAGGATGGTTAAGTTCTATCTTTAATATGAGTTTTGAAATTCATAAATTCATAGAAAAAGATAATAGAAAAAAGAAGGCTGTGAAATTAAGAGATACACAGTTACTGTTTATCGTAAGGGAAGCATTCCCAAGTAAAAGAACTCAGGCTGACTTAGCCGCTGGAATCCTCTCAGAAAAAGCAAAATTGATAATCGAGTCATTGATGCCTGTACATGGAGTAATTTTTTCTGACGGCATTGAATCAGATTTTTTACAATTCAATTCGGGTGCGATAGCAACGATAACCACAGCAAAAGAAAAAGCACGCTTAGTAGTAAACTGAAATATGTCTTCGGCTGCGTAATTCCTTCAGAAGCCATAGCCGCAAGCTGTGCTTTTTCTATGGTAGTATAAGAATAGAAAAATCAGTACCTGCATTTTCTTCAGAACAGGAGTAATTTTTTTTTATTTACCAGAAGCAACATTAAATTGCTTTTGTTCGCGACTCGTTAAGGCGAGAACTTTTGAATGATCTTTATGCAGTATGCCGACAGTTTTCTGCAGAGTTTTATGATCGTTCTCATTAATATTCAAATTGCTGATGTGAACTTTTGCATATACCTCTGATTGAAGTGATGGGATCTTATGTTTATAATAAGGATTCAGCAAAGCGCCAAGGTCTAATGTCTGCAATCTTGCAGGTGTGGTAATAACCTGCTGAACCCTTTCATTGCTTACATAAAAAGTTTTTGTATTGAATGCACAAATGCCTTCCATTTGAGAAAAGCTTTGGTTCAGCGATACTTTGCGTTTGTTAGCCCCAAAGAACTGGTTGCCTGTAAAATCGTACAGCATATAAACAAATGGAGTAAGAATGGAATTATAACCTGTAAGCACGATTGCTCTTTTACCGGCAACAATTTCGGCCCCGGTTATCAGTCCCTGCACATTCAGTTCACCAATATTAATTGCGCTGTAGGTTCCGGGTGTTTTGGGCAATTTATATAAACGTGTCCTGTTGTCCACCCAGTCTTTGCTGAACAGAAAAAGGCTGTCACCATAGGCAATCAAAGCTTCACAATCGAAATTGGTGTTATTACTTCCCGTGGGAGTAAAATCTGTTTGATCATTATAGGAGAAATTAATCACTGTAGCAGTTACTGAAGTCCCGTTTTTCACCGCAGATTTCTTTACCTTGTATATTTTTAAATTTGTTCTGTTGCCATTTGAATTATTGCCAAAGTCACCGATGTAAATATATTTATCATCCTGTGTTATATCTTCCCAATCAACATTCGTTGCATTTGATATGGTAACTGTTTTTAAGATCGCACCTGACGTTTTATCCAATGCATACAGGAGGGGATCGTTACCACTGTCATTATGAGTCCATATTTGTTTATTCCACCAGATGAGTCCTGAACTTTCGTTAAGTGCCGTGTTTAGGTTATAGTTAAGAGTTGGTGTAATGGTTGTGCTATTGTAAGTACACGAACCATTATTCGCGGTAACGGCTGCATTGTAGTTATTAGCCGCAGGATCAGGGCAGCCATACACCTGTGCATGCACAATTACATTCCAGGAGATAAAAGCTATCATCAAAATAGCGCTCTTCATTAAATAAAAATAATTTTTAGATAAAGACATACTACAGCCGTTGATTTTGTGTAAATGATTTTTCGTAAAACTATTGAAAAGAGAGTTGAAAGAGGAATTTTTTTGAAAAGGAATTTATACTTGTGCCACAGATTTTTTCAACGCTGCAGGCAACCCGTCTATACTCTCCAGATTTTTTTCTTGTTTGTACTGTTCAAGTTCTTCATCATTTTTGGTTGCGGCCCATTTAAAAAGAAAATCTCTTTCTCCGATGAATTCATATAAAGGCACTCCAAAGCCACAGGAGGTTTGTACCTTATGAATGTCAGCAACAATTAACTGGCGTGTGCCCCGGTAAATGGTAAAATGCTCAGCAAGTAACTCCCACTCTGTATCACCGGGCAAAACAGTATATCCTTTTCCATACAAGCGCGATATGTTAGGCGGCCCTTCAAA
>JAHEZC010000097.1:0-1274 GCA_023251275.1 Parafilimonas sp.
TACCGATTGTATCAAATTTTTTCCATTCAGTCTTAGCACCCCTTACAGCACACATAGCTTCCGGGATAGCTGTATGAATGACACTTAAAAATTCATCCGGAACACTTAACGTTAACAGACCAACGCCTGTGCGCAGGCAAGCTTTTGAGGCAAGTATTGCAGCGCCCATTTTTCCTTTATTACCGGCTGCCAGCAAAGCGTGACCGAAATTTCCCTTGTGTGAAAACGGTTTACGCGGTTTTATAAAAGAACTTACCAGCGAAGGTGATATCATTTCAAAAGCAGTGTCAAAAGTTTCGGGAAAATCTTTGTCCAGGCCAATATCGAGCACCGCAACTTCACCAAAATAATCCGCATTTTCGGCAACAAGAAAACATAATTTGAGCGATTGAAAAGTAAGTGTGCGGGTTGCTTTTATTACAGCATTGCCCTTTGAGCTTTTATCTATATACATTCCGCTCGGTACATCAATGGAAATAATTATGGCATTGGATTGATTGATAAGTTCTACAATATCCTTACTCAGGTATTCAAGGGGCCTGTTGAGGCCTGATCCGAATAATGCATCAATTACAATATCATTTTCATTAATCTCAGGAAAAAAGTCTTTTGACTGTATAAAATTAATATTGGTGGTTAACTGATGGAGTCTCGCCAGGTTGGCTTGAAAATCATCAGTTCCTTTTGCGCCAAATTCAAGAATATAGATATGAGGATGAAAGCCTTCCGTAATAAGCTGCCTTGCGATAGCCAATCCATCTCCTCCGTTGTTGCCTTTGCCGCAAAATATTTTGATGGGGTGGGCAATAAGCATTTGTTCGATGATGAAGTCTGTGCACTTTCCTGCAGCACGCTCCATCAGGTCAATTGATGGAATGGGCTCATGCTCTATAGTATAAGCATCCCACTGATGGATCTGTAGTGCGGTAAGTAATTTCATAATCCATCATAAATATAAATCAAACCGTGGAGTCAGAAAATGAAATATTTCATTCTTCTAATTTTGTTGTATCGCTTCTTCCGGTAAAAATGGAAGACATTTCTTTGGCTTTATAGATATTGGCGTTGTATTTATTGCCCAGCACAATAATAGTAGCAGTGTTCTGCACGAGCCTTGTGAAAACTGTGTTGCTGCCATGCCACTTGCCATTGTGATAAATAACCGTATCGCCATTATGAAAATATAATCTCCAGGCAAGGCCATAGTTGTGCATGGATCTTCGCTCATTGCTTTGTGGTGTGAATGCTATTTCAAGTGTGGATTGTTTAAGAAA
>JAHEZC010000097.1:1284-7941 GCA_023251275.1 Parafilimonas sp.
TAAGAAAAGTATGTTCATACAGTGCTTTATCCCACGATAAAAGATCCCTCACTGTGCTGTAAATATTTTTATCGCCATAAGTACAATCGAAGTTGTCCATCGGGAATGGACGGGTTACGGAATAAGTGGGCACATAACTCGCTGTATCCTCAACCGAAAATACATACGTATCGTGCATGCCGAGCGGAATGAATACACTGTCTTTCATATATTCGGGGTAAGACTGCCGCGTAACATTTTCAATGATCAGCGCTAACAGCATAAAATTGGTATTGCAATAATGAAAGTATTTATTTGGTAATGCTTCTGCAGCAGGTCTATTTTTAATCATAAAATTGAGCACATCTTCATTGGTAACTTTTTCTTTTCTATTCAGATGATCCATAAAATTGAGGTAGTTCGGCAAGCCGCTGCGATGCGACAGCAACATTTTTATTGTAATGCCTTTGTAAGGTAATTCCGGAAAAAAATCCTGCAAAGTATCATCCAAAGAAATTTCTCCTTCCTCCCACAATTTCAGAATTGCCATGCCGGTAAATGTTTTTGAAATAGATGCAAGATGAAAAGGAGTGTGTTCTGTTATAGGTTCTTTTGTCTGGAAATTGCTGTATCCGCGGTAATCCTCAAATACTATCTCGCCGTTTTTTGCCACGAGTATGCTTCCATTAAAACCTTTCGATGCAAGATTCTTTTCATAAAAATCTTTTGCGGCCATACCATAAGCTTCTGCTTCATGAGGTGATAATGGTTTAAATTTAAAATCTGAAGGGTTTACAGGATAAGTGTTCACGGTTGGTTTGCCCGCATTTGTTTGTCCGCAACTTGCCGCAACAGTAAGCATTGATGAGGCGATCAATATATTTTTCAGGCAGGTAATTATATTTTTCATGGCGGGCAAAAATAAGAGAATTGAAAACATGATATTTTGTAATTATTACAGTTCTAACAATACCTTTACAATATTGTGTATAACTCATGAGCATTGTTTTATTTGACAGCATCAGCCGGAAAAGTTTACTGCCGCTTACTTTCACCAAGGCAATTGCTGACCTGCGCATAGGTATCGTAACTATAAAAAAAAGATGGGAAATGATGTCGGGTCAGAATAGTTATGTGTTTACTGAAAATTATTTGCAACAATTATATGAAACAATATCTGGAAATGATAATATATGGATTGATGCTTCCATAATGGCTGACGAAAACTTAACTGAAAAAATTTTATCGCTTGAAGAAGGAACTGCAATTGCTGATGGTAACGGCTTGATTGCAGGAAGAATTAATTTAAACCCGGATAAATTTTTTCCTTCACAGGCTCTGCATTTTTTTGAAACAATCTATGATGTAAAAAACATACGACGGCTTCGGTATCCCTGGCAGATTTTTCAGTGGAATGATGAAATGCTCAGATCGGATTTTTCATTGGTAACAAAAAATAAAAAATCAAAACCAATTAATGATACAAACAGGTGCATTAATCCTGAAGATATATTTATCGAAGAAGGAGCAACTGTAAATTGCTCCATCATGAATGCATTATCCGGCCCTGTATATATTGGGAAGAATGCAACAATAATGGAAGGTTCAATGATCCGCGGCCCTTTTGCAGTGTGTGAAGACTCTGTAATAAAAATGGGCGCTAAAATGTATGGCGCCTCAACTATCGGCCCAAATTGCATTGCAGGTGGTGAAATAAAAAATGTGGTGATGCAGGCCAACAGCAATAAAGCACATGATGGATATTTGGGTGATTCGGTAATCGGTGAATGGTGCACTTTCGGTGCAGGCAGCAGCAACAGCAATGTAAAAAATAATGCATTACCTGTGAAAATGTGGAACTACAGTTCTGAAGAATTGATGGAGGTTGACTTGAAATGCGGAATGGTCATGGGTGATTATAGCCGCACAGCTATTAATACATCTATCAATACAGGAACTGTGATTGGTATATGCTGCAATGTTTTTGGTGAAGGTTTATTGCCTGTTTTTATTTCAAATTTCACATGGGGGAGTAAAGGGGGACCAAATTATGATTTCGAAAAAGCATTGAGAGATATTGGCAGTTGGAAAAAAATGAAGCATCAAGCTTTATCAAATGCTGAGATTGCGGTATTGAAATATATTTATGAGCAAAATAAAGCTTAAAGTTTAACGTCTAAGGTTTAAGGTACAAAGCAGAAAAAAATACATCAGGAAATTAAAAAGATATGAAAGAAAACAGGTAATGTAGAATAATTTTTTTTATTAGTTAACAATTATCACCTACAACTTAAACAATTATGAGAAAACAAATCGCAGCCGCTAACTGGAAAATGAATTTAACCCTTACGCAGGGAGAGCAGTTACTCGATACTGTTCTGGCAAAGCATCATGCGCTAACAACAGATCAGCAGGTAGTATTTGCAGTGCCATTTCCTTATCTGCAGGCGGCTCAGCAAAAAGTTGCGGGAAGAGAAAATGTATTTGTCGCAGCGCAAAATTGTTATAGCAAAAAATCCGGTGCATATACCGGTGAAGTGTCTGTGGAAATGTTGCAATCGCTGGGTGTTCAGGTTGCAGTGATCGGCCATTCTGAAAGACGGGAATATTTTAATGAAAGCAACCGGTTTCTTGCAGAAAAAATAAATATCTGTCTTGAATACAGCATTACTCCGATATTTTGTTGCGGGGAACCTTTACAGATTCGCGAAGCAATTATGCAAAATGAGTTTGTAAAAAATCAAATGGAAGAATCGCTGTTCCATTTATCTGCAGAACAAATTAAAAAACTGGTGATTGCTTATGAACCTATCTGGGCAATCGGGACTGGCAAAACTGCTACAAGTGAACAGGCGCAGGACATGCAGGCTTATCTGCGTAATGTACTGGCAGATAAATATGGAGATGCAGTAGCTGAAAAGATCAGCATATTGTATGGCGGAAGTGTGAAAGCGAATAATGCAAATGAGTTATTTTCACAACGTGATGTGGATGGAGGACTTGTCGGCGGTGCTTCAATAATTGCTGATGAGTTTGTTGCTATTATCAATGCGCTGAAATAATATAGCGGGAAATCTGTTTGTCATTATTATTCCTTAAGATTTTTCAAAGTTATTTTATATCCATTCTTCATTAACTGCTGCATTCATATATAGTGCTTAATTTTGTTGTGCAAATAACATTAATTACCAATCACTGTTTTGCATAACGAACTTTTTTGATGAAGCTTCAGAAATTGTTAGTCCAGGGTTTATTATGGCGCGGATTGTACTTTGTTTCGGTAATGCTGGTCAATGTTGTGCTTTCACGTTATTTGCAGGCATCAGCAACGGGGTGGGTATTTTATATCTCAAACATTTTTGGTTTCATTCAATTGCTGTTGGGTTGCTGTCTTGATGCGGGAATTACTTTCTTTGCTTCCGGGCAGATCATTGCTCATCGAAAGCTTGTATGGTTTGCTTCATTGTGGAGCTTTGGTGTTACGATAGTTTCATTTGCAGGAGGATATATTTTTTTTCATCTCAATGATTCTTTTGCTGATGCTGATCAGCATCAATATTTTTTCTTTGGCATTTGTTATATCACAGGATTTACGCTCACGAATACTGCCACAGTGCTCTTTTATACAAAAAATAATTTTTACCTGCCCAATATCATTTTGATAATCCTGAATCTTGCACTTATTATTATTATTCCAAAAACCATAGTTGCCGCTTCTGATGCGTATGCAGGTAAAATTTTATATACTTACTTTTTCTTTTTCCTGCTGCAGGGAATCTTATTGATGCTGTCTTTCGCAACAAAATATAAAGCTGTAAATAAGTTTGATTTTCCCTCATCAATTGAAACCAAAAATTTAATCAGGTTTTCACTTATAGCGCTCGCTGCAAATGTTATTTTCTATCTTGAATACCGCATAGACTATTGGTTTGTGCACCGAAGCCCTGTATGTACTGATGGTGATCTTGGCAACTACATACAGGTTTCAAAACTTGGACAGATGATGCTTGTACTTCCGCAGATCATTGCCAGCGTTGTTTATCCCCAAAGCGCCAGTGGAATTAACAGAAAAGAGCTGAATAAAACCGTAATGATCATTTCAAGATTATTTTCGCAATTATTCCTGATTATTTTTGTGGTTATATTTTTCACGGGCCACTGGTTTTTTATTACTGTATTCGGTGAAACGTTTAATAAAATGCAGGTTCCGTTTCTGATTATCATTCCGGGAATTTTTTCTTTGTCTGTGCTTTCTCTATTGTCAGCCTATTTTTCCGGCAAAGGAAATCTTGGCGTAAATGTAAGAGGCGCAGCGATCGCATTGATAGTTATGATGGCCGGAAATTACTTTCTTGTTCCAATGTATGGCATTATTGCTGCCGCTGCTGTGAGTACATGCTGTTATTCATTGAACGCAGCTTATTCATTAAGACAATTTTACAAAGACTATGATGTAAACTTATTTGATTTTTTCAAATGGAGAAGAAGTGATTATTCCTGGCTTTTATCTTTATTAAAAAATGAAAACGAATGATTAGGAAAGTACTGTGGTTAGCGAGTTGGTATCCCAATCCTGCTGAACCCGTACTGGGTGATTTTATTCAGCGCCATGCAAAAGCTGTTTCATTGTTTGTGCGTGCAGATGTGATCCACGTAATGCAGGGAGGAAAAGATACTTCCTGCCAAAATATAATGATAGAATCCGCGAATGGTCAACTGACTGAAACGGTCTGTAACTTTTCATTTCAAAAATGCGGAATCGCATTTGCTGATAAAATAAGATACAACCTGAAATACCTTAAATTCTATACTCATGTTTTAAAGAGATATGAACAGCAACATGGGAAACCCGATCTTATTCACGTACATGTACCGATGAAAGCAGGCTTGCTTGCCATGAAGTTTGCGAAACGATGGAATGTGCCTTACATCGTATCAGAACAATCTTCCATGTATGACTACTCAGATGCCGGATCATTCAGCAGGCGCAGCTATTTTTTCAGAACCAATACAGCAAAAATATTTCGCAATGCAGGAGTTGTTACCAATGTATCAGGCACAATTGGAAAGATTATACAAGAGCTTTTCCAATTGAAAAAAATTGAAGCAGTGCATAATGTTGCAGACACTTCCTTCTTTTTTTACAAACCAAAAAGAATAAATAAGAATTTCAGATGGCTGCACGTGTCTTCATTATACATGCAAAAAAATATTCCAGGCATGTTGCGTGCTTTTGCTATGCTCAAAGAAATAAAAACTGATTGGGAACTTGTTATTGTCGGGCCTGTTACCGAATCATTGAGACAGCTTGCTGTCTCTTTACAATTGCAGGATCATATTCAATTTACCGGCGAAATAGCCTATCATAAAGTTGCGGAAGAAATGCAGCAGGCAGATGCATTTCTCCTCTTCAGTAATCACGAAAACTTTCCGTGTGTGATAGCAGAAGCGTTATGCTGCGGGCTGCCCGTTGTCAGCAGCGATGCGGGCGGCGTAAAAGAAGCGGTGAATGAAAGCAACGGAATGCTTGTTGCACGTGAAGATGAACAGGGATTGATGAATGCTGTTATAGCAATTTCATCAAATTATAACTTGTATAATCGAAAGAAAATTTCTGAAGTTGCCATGCAAAAATTTTCTTATGAAACTATCGGCAGGAAAATAATAAGTATATATCAGCAGGCTCTTCAGGGGTTTAATAAATAATATTTATCAGCAGAACTATTATTACCCATAAATAGAGATAATAGTTAATGATATTATTTATATTCATAAACAATATCCGTTTCGGGTTAGTAGTTGTGCTTCTTTCGCTGCCGTCATAAATTTTAAAAAAACTTGCTAATACATTCGGGACATTAAAATCCCTTATCCGGAAGACCAAAATAATTTTAATGATAATTGCAAGGCCGGCCATAATATTCAACACCGGCAGTATGTCGTGTATAAAAATAATATATCTGTCCATTGGAACATCGGATTAATGGATTTTAAAATGAGGTCAGTGGTTTTTCTGTTTTAGAAAGGCCAGGAAACAGCAAATGGGGGTATGCGTTTGCAGATGCTAATGTAATACTTTTAACAGAATTAAAAAATTATCCAATGATTATCTTTGCCGCTTATGCAACATACCAGGAACTTTTGCATCATTGCACATATAGATCATGGAAAAAGTACTTTAGCCGACCGTTTGCTTGAATTTACCCATACGATTGGTGAACGTGATATGATGAACCAGGTGCTCGATGATATGGACCTTGAAAGGGAAAAGGGCATTACCATCAAGAGTCACGCTATACAGATGCAATATGAATTAAATGGAATTTTATATACACTAAATCTTATTGATACCCCCGGTCATGTGGATTTCAGTTATGAAGTCAGCCGGGCCCTTGCAGCATGTGAAGGCGTATTGCTGCTTGTAGATGCCACGCAGGGCATACAGGCGCAAACTATCAGCAACCTGTACCTCGCAATGGAGAATGACCTCGAAATAATTCCGGTTATCAATAAGATTGATATGGATGGAGCCATGATACCTGAAGTAATGGACCAGATGATGGAACTCATTGGTTGCAAAGAACAGGATATTTTATTGGCAAGCGCAAAAACAGGTATTGGTATTGAAGAAATCTTAAAGGCCATCATAGATAAAATACCTGCACCCAAAGGCGATCC
>JAHEZC010000098.1 GCA_023251275.1 Parafilimonas sp.
TCTACTTTGCTCATTGTGCCGGGAATATGACGGCATTGGCTGTTCAATATCGAGCCATCGGAATAGGTGAATTCCACATAGTGATGATCGAATATTTCACCATAATCTTTCCCGATGCGAACCTGTCTGCCACCCATGCCCTGTGCTTTTACAGGGTATCCATTTTTAAACCAATTGATCACATCAATATTATGAATATGCTGCTCGCAGATATGATCACCGCAAAGCCATACAAAATAGTACCAGTTGCGCATCTGGTACTCCATTTCAGTTTGCTGCGGCTGGCGCTTTCTTACCCATACACCATCATTATTCCACCATGCCTGCGCAGAAGTAATATCCCCGATCATGTCTTTTCTCTGTAATAACTCACGATAAGAATTTTGATAATGACGCTGCAGGCCAACCACGACATTTAATTTTTTTTGCTTTGCCATTTCTGCCGCAGCCAGCACTTTTTGAATACCCGCAGGATCAGTCGCCACGGGCTTCTCCATGAATACATGCTTATTCTGGTTTATGGCTTCAGCAAAATGAATCGGCCTGAAACCCGGTGGGGTAGCAAGTATTACAACATCTGCCAGTGAGATAGCTTTCTGATAAGCATCGAACCCGGTAAATTTATTTTCTTCGGCAACATTAACCCGTTTGGCATCGAAGTTTTCACCGGACGTGAGCTCTTTATAGGAACTATCGAGCCTGTCTTTAAAAGCATCGGCCATAGCAACGAGTTTTACATTTTGCTTTGTTGATAACGCCTGTGCAGCAGCGCCTGTGCCGCGTCCGCCGCAACCGACAAGCGCTATTTTTATGGCATCATCAGCGCCGGAAAAAAAGTTGGCCTTTGATAAAAAGGGAGATGCCATTAATCCGCCTGTAACAAATGAAGCCTGGCGGACAAACTTCCTCCGGCTTGAAAGGTTTTGATTACTCATATTTAAGTGATTTGTTGTGATAAAATTATTCCTGCATAAAAGTATGAATGATGAATCAATGCATGAGAATATATTTTGCATAAAAAGCTTCGGCTTCCTCTGGGGAAGGCTGCTTCAAAGGCGCGACAAGCCTGAAGCCCACAGCCATTGCATCTGTCAGCCACCATTTGCTTTTGGGTATCTGCGGGTCACGCCTGTTCCAGCTTGCATCGGATTTATTCCTGGCGGCACAACGCAATGCAGCCTCACGATCTTTATACCCGCCGCCACGCACAGTTTTCGGGTAACGGGCGCCCGGAGGAATCAGCGGATCATACGGTTGATCACCGATGTTTTTAAAATATAATGAATCATACTGATCGAGTGTCCATTCGGCTACATTGCCGAGCATATCGTACAATCCCCACACATTAGGTTTTTTTTGTTTTACTTGATGATATTTCTTTCCGCTGTTTCCGAGATACCATGCATAATCGCCAATGGTTGCAGTGTCGTCACCGAAATAATATATTGAACTGCTGCCTGCCCTGCATGCATATTCCCACTCCGCTTCAGTGGGCAGCCTGTAAAATATGCCTGTTTTTTTATAGAGCCATTTGCAATACATCATTGCCGTCGTCTGCGACATACTGTTTACGGGAAACCCGCCTTCCTTACCCATTCCCCAGCTCAGGTCAATATATTGTGCAGTGGGCCTTGTTACTGCGTCAACTTCCGAATTTATACTGGCTGATTTATCATCGAAAAAAAGCAAAAATTCATCATAAGTAACTTCATGCTCCCCGATCCAGAAAGCGCTGACCTTTACTTTTTTTTGCGGGCCTTCATCGGGTTTGTGAAATATATCTTTCTCATCACTGCCCATCAGGAATTTGCCCGCTTTCACAGCGATCATTTTGAATTTAACTTCAGAACCCGGAATAATAGTTTCATAAGATGTAAAAGTTTTTTTAGTTTGCGCTGAAAGCGGAAGAATAAAAACAGATGAAATGAATACAGCAAATAATTTCATATAAAAGCGACAGGTTGGAGACGATCCGAATAAGAATTTATTTGCTCAAATATATGGTTTCATTTAAAAATATCCTTTGCAGTTTTTTCATTAGTCATACATTTATCATACTATTCAATTAAATATTTATGCAAAGAAGAAATTTTGTAAGACAGTCATTGCTCGCAGGCACGTCCGTTTTTGCTGCGGCTTCTGCCGTAAGTGCAAAGGATAATAAAGAATATATTCCTGGTGCTGAAACCCCATTCCATCTTAATTATGCAATACACGATGGCATGTTTAAAAACAGCGCAGGCAAGAATTTTATTGACCAGATAAAATTTGCTTATGATAATGGTTTCCGTGCAATGGAAGACAATGGCATGACCGGCAGGCCGGAAAATGAACAAACGAAGATTGGTGACGCAATGGCAAAACTCGGTATGATGATGGGTGTATTTGTGGTTGACAAAGGTGGTAACGGCGCTAATACACTTGCTGCCGGTAAACAGGAGTATGTGGATATTTTTCTGAAAGGTTGCAGACAGGCTGCAGAAGTGGCGAAACGTGTAAATGCAAAATGGGTAACAGTTGTTCCGGGTGATTTTGCAAGAAGATTGCCGATAGGAATACAAACAGGCAATGTGATTGAAGGATTGAAAAAAGGGGCTGCTATTCTTGAGCCAGCTAATCTTATAATGGTACTTGAACCTTTGAGCGATACACCTGATTTATTTCTTCGGACCATTGACCAGGCCTATATGATCTGCAAAGCTGTAAACAGCCCTTCCTGCAAGATTTTGTTTGATATGTATCATATACAGCGAAATGAAGGCAACATCATTAATAACATTGATGCAGCATGGGACGAGATAGCTTATTTCCAGATCGGCGATAATCCAGGGAGAAATGAACCCACCACCGGTGAAATGAATTATAAAAATATTTTCAGGCACATTTATAGCAAAGGCTATAAAGGAGTATTGGGAATGGAACATGGAAATTCAATACCCGGAAAAGAAGGTGAACAGGCATTGATAAAAGCCTACCGCGAAAGTGACAGTTTTATGTAGCAGTTGGAGTCGTTGAAATATTGAGGTGCCTCAAAAATCTATTCATTTCTTCCAATGCAATTCAGGTCTGTGAAACCTTCTTCAAGACGCTTCACAAAATTATCTTCTCCTTTTCTGAGCCACACCCGCGGGTCATAATATTTTTTATTGGGCATATCAGGACCTTCCGGGTTGCCAAGCTGTGCCTGCAGATATGCTTCATTTTTTTTATAATATCCCATCACTCCTTCCCAAAAAGCCCATTGCATATCGGTATCAATATTCATTTTTATTACACCGTAGTTGAGGGTTTCATGTATCTGGTTTTTGAGAGAACCGCTTCCTCCATGAAATACAAAATATAAAGGCTTTGAACCTTCCGGCAATCCCAATTTTTGGGAAAGATATACCTGGCTGTTTTTCAGAATGTCGGGGCGCAGTTCCACATTCCCCGGTTTATACACGCCATGCACATTACCGAAGGACGCTGCCACTGTGAAACGCCTGCTCACTGTGATCAGTGCTTCGTAAGCCTGGGCCACTTCGTGAGGTTGCGTGTAAAGTCTTGCATCATCTACGCCCGAATTATCTACACCGTCTTCTTCACCGCCGGTAACGCCAAGCTCGATTTCAATACTCATACCAAGCGCATCAATACGCCGGAAAAATTCTACCGATATTTCTATGTTTTCGTGCAATGGTTCTTCACTCAGGTCCAACATGTGTGAACTGTATAATGGCCTGCCATTCTTTGCGCGGAATTCTTCTCCTGCTTTAATTAAAGCATCAATCCAGGGCAGCCACTTTTTTGCAGCATGATCGGTATGCAGCACTACAGGTACTCCGTAATATTGCGCCACATTATGAATATGCAAAGCGCCGCTGACAGCGCCGGAAATATTCGCCTGCAATTTATCATTGGGCATTCCCTTGCCTGCAAAAAACTGCGCACCACCATTGCTGAACTGGATAATGACAGGCGACTTTACTTTTGCTGCAGTTTCAATAACCGCATTTACTGAATTAGTCCCTATCACATTCACGGCGGGCATTGCAAACTTGTGTTGTTTGGCATCGTCATATAAGGCCTGCAGTTCATCGCCATATAAGACACCGGCACTGTATTTTGCCATAATTAGTTGTTTAATGAAAGATGGGGGTTCATTTGCGAAGATAACATTTCAGGAAAGAAAAGATAATGCATAATTTTTTATGAGCCTGAATTTTGAAAAATGACAGAACCCTAAAGCCATTTTTATACAAACAAACATTTGAACTCGTGAACTTTTGAACTGTGAACCTGCGAACTTTTTGAACTCGTAAACTTTATCGTACAGCAGGCTCATTCATCGTAATGCAATGCATACCACCGCCGCCAAAGTTTATAGCAAGTGCATCAATTGGAATGATTTTTCTGCCCGGGAATGCAGACTGAAGAATACGTTGTGCTTCTTCATCACGTCGCTTTATTTTCAAAGGCATGCCTTCTCTCCAGTATTTTGCAACAAGCACTTTATCATTTGCGATCAGAAAATTAAGATAGCTTGCCGCAGCAACCACATCAATAGTTTTTCCTTTCGGAAATATAGTTCCATCAGAAAATTTCATTTCGCTTATCTGGTCGTACACGCCATCGCCAGGCTGCATAGTTGATAAAACCGGATAAGGCATGGGAACCTTTAATATGAAATGGTTTGCCATCCTGGCCTGCTGCATTTTTGAGAATTTGATAATTCACTGCCATACGTTCTCCCGTCATGCGCTCAATATCATTTTTCCTGTCTGCGCTGTCAATCCATGCGAGCAAGATTGTGCTGTCATTTACAAACCTTGCGTATTCATCCACATGCCCGTTAGTAGTGGTGGTGGTATAATATGGCTTATTGCCCGGCCCTGTAACCGGCCCCAAAAAAGTTTCATCATCATCACGCACACCTTGTTGCAGCCAGATCACTTTTTCAACCCCCAATACACGTTTTAATTCTGTTTCCATCTGTTGCAAGGTCATATTGGGATTACGTTGTTTTTCCACTGCTTCACATACTATCAGCGTGCCTTTGCCATTAACTTCGTGGTCGCCGCCTTCCGATACCATGTTTGTAGAAATAAGAGGCAGTTTATAATATGCAGCAATTCGTTCATCGAGTTTTTCATCCAATCCTGCCATCGCATCGGTTGTATCAGCATATCCCCAAATATTGAAATTAAAATCTGCTATGCCCTTTTCACCATTATCATTTATTAAAAAAGCAGGGCCCATATCTCTTGCCCAGAACTGGCTGTAAGGGAAAATGAAAAAAGTGACTAATCCATTTTTGATTAAGCTATCCGGAATCAATTTTATAGCAAGCTCCCTGATACTGTCATTCGGAACTATCCATTTTATTTTTACAGATGGAACTAAAGCCTTGATGATGGCCGCTTCCGCAGCTTCGTTTGAAAAGCCATTTTTATGAGTGATCTGCGGATACAATAACCAAATTGCATCCATCTGCTCAAACTCTGCAGCCTGGCGAAAGGAATGATGCTGCAAAATTTTTTCATCATCTTTTTTATCTGATTCAGTATTGCATGAAATAATAATCGCTATAGTAATGAGTAAGGAAAATATTTTAGAGAATAATTGCATAAGAATATCTTGCTGATACAAGTATTAAAAATGACAGGGTATGAGAAGAAGCATTTATTTTTTTATTCTTGCAAGAATGGTTTCTGCCGCTTCTCTTCCTGTTTTTGCTCCGCCATTCATAAATCCCTGGAATTCGTAGCTGCAGTGTTCTCCCGCAAAATATAAATCATCCACAGGCTTTACTGTAGCTCCGCATATAGTCGTGTACTGGCCAACTTTGAAAGCCGTATAACTGCATTTTGAAAAAGCAAAATCAGGCCAGTACCATCGTAAAAATTTTCCATTGAAAGTTTTGGCTATGCCGGGAAATATCGCATCAAGTGAAGGCACATATTGTTTCTGCAATATATCCATTCCGATACTGCCACATTCAATACCGGGCTTACCGCCTAAATTAATAGTGTAGCCGCCAATACCTTCGTTATTGTTCTGCATTTCAGTGTGATCGTACCCATTCATCATGCCGTTGTCACTGAATGCATAACCTGCATAATCCTGCTTTCTCCAAACTCTTTCATTCACACCTATAAATAATTTTGAATTCATCCCATATCCCAAATTCTTAATGGCATTCATTTTCCATTCAGGTAAATTTATTTTTATGTCAACTTCACGAAGTAAAGTGAAAGGTAAAGCGAGCAAAAGAATATCTGCTTTTACCTCTGAAACTTTCCCGCCGCTATTTTTAAAAGTGAGTACATATTGTTTACTGTTATTTTGATCAATCGCTGTCAATACCTGGTAATATTGAATTTGATCTTTCAATTGTCCAGAGAGCGCTTCACAAATTTTGCTGTTGCCGCCAATGACGGAAAAACGTTCATCGCTTGTGCCAAATAGTTTGTACCCATTTGCATCTCCGGGATCGAAAATGGAAAGAAAGCTTATCGCAGATTGATCCGTTGCTTCGGAGCCGTATTCAGAAACATAAGCAACATTGATAAATTCCCTGAACCATCCTTTTATACCAAGCGAATCAACGTAATTCATGATGCTCATGTTATCAAACCTGGCATCTGCTTCTGAATGCGTTTCAAAATTTATTTCAGGCGATAAGGATTCGATATCTTTTTTTATCCTGCCCGCATAAGGATGCAGTTCAGTCAAAATATCCTTCAGTTCATAATGTTTGCCATTAAAGTAGTAGGCATATTCTTTTAAAGATCTTTCATTGCCCGCTTGCCTGTCAAGCAAAGGAAGATTGAAATGCTTTGCAAGATTGATCATGTCCTCATGATCTGTATCAATAAATTCCCCACCCATTTCTGTCCAAAGTCCCTTGCCCATCATTTCTGGCACAGTGAAAATGCGGCCCCCGCTACGTTGCGTGGCTTCGTAAAGCGTGGAAGCATACCCTGCGTTCTTCAAGACATACGCCGCATGTAATCCCGCAATGCCCGCACCAACAATAGCAATGACAGGTTGCGTAGATTTATTTTTCGGATTGCAGGCTTCGTATAAACCTGCCATGCCAATAAATGCTGCTGTTTTGGAAACATCACCGATAAATTTTCGCCTGCTGCTCAGATGTGCGTCATACTGCTCTTTAACTTCATTGACGTCAGAAATGTCG
Source organism: Parafilimonas sp. (assembly GCA_023251275.1). GTDB lineage: Bacteria > Bacteroidota > Bacteroidia > Chitinophagales > Chitinophagaceae > JAHEZC01. Next base: position 7,181 of record JAHEZC010000098.1, read on the forward strand.
TTTCGCTTTGCATACGCTGAAATACGAAATGCTTTACGCAGTTGATGCAGCGAAATATTCTTTAGAGATTTTTTTTGCATAGCAGTTATTTGTAAAAGAGATACAAATTATACAATGAAGATTGAAAAGAAAAATTATCGAGGAAAAAATGCATAAGCAATAAATATGGCTGTAATCACGCCAATCATATCTGCCAGCAATCCTGCCCAAACAGCATAACGTACTTTTTTAATACCCACACTTCCGAAATATAAAGCAATAATATAAAAAGTGGTATCGGCAGAGCCGTGAAATGTGCTTGCCATTTTACCGACAAAAGAATCCGGGCCGTATAAAGGGTTTTTAAAAATATCTATCATCAATCCTCTTGCACCACTCCCGCTGAAAGGCTTCATAATGGCAACAGGAAGAGATGGAACAAAATCTGTATTCAGCCCGGCACTGTGAATAAGATATGCAATTCCGTCAGTAATATAACCTAACGCACCGCTATCCCTGAAGACTCTGATAGCAACAAGCAATCCCACGAGGTAGGGAATGATTTTCAGCACGACATTGAACCCTTCTTTGGCACCATCAATAAATGCATCAAATACTGAGACTTTTTTCCATACGCCACCAACAATGATCGCCACGATAATGATCAACAAAATAAGATTGCCCGATACATTGCTGAATATGTTTTTAGCCTGGTCGGCAAGTGTGTTTACAAAAAATAATAAAGCACCTATTAAAATGCTTATA
>JAHEZC010000626.1 GCA_023251275.1 Parafilimonas sp.
TATCTGTGAGTAAATGGATATTGCTCGCCGTATAATTCGTGCTGAGATCTGTTTTGTTTTTGTTCCATGTGTTGTTGTAATTCACGCCGCCTGCCGCCGTGGTTGCCACGCCCTGCTGGTTTTGACCCAACCCGGTAACGGGTAATCCATTATTATCATCATCACCCGATGTGCGTATGGTAACGCCTCCGCCATTGCGCATTCCTCTTGAAAGTTCACCGGTAAAATTCAACACATCCATCAATGAAAATCCCTGCCTGTTAGTATTATTTGCCATTCCCAAAAAAGAAAATTGTTCATCGCCTTTGAATTTATTGACGTTTGCCTGCACATCATATCTTTTATCAGTTCCGGCCCCCGCTGTTACTTTCCCAAACAATGCGTGATTCCTATCTTTTTTCAATTTCAGGTTAATGGTTTTTTCACTGTTGCCATCATCTACACTTGTAAATTCAGATTGATCGGATTTTTTGTCGAATACCTGCACTTTATCCACCGCATCTGCAGGTAAATTTTTTGTCGCCATTTTCACGTCGCCCGTGAAAAATTCTTTTCCATTCACTAATACTCTTCTCACAGTCTGACCGTTCACTTTTATTGTGCCGTCATTTTCCACTGTAATGCCAGGCATTTTTTTCAGCATATCTTCTACGACCGCATTTGGCTGTGTTTTAAAATTTTCCGAATTAAATTCAAGCGTATCATTGTTGATCACAACCGGCGGACGTTTCGCCATCACTGATATGCTGTCTGCGATCCGCACATCAGTCATATTGATCATGCCTATATCATCAATAGCATCCGCACCTGAAACTTCAACTGCTTTCCATAGCGGCACATACCCCACATACGATGCTGAGAGAAGATATTTTCCTTTGTCAATTGCATTTAGCGTAAAATTTCCTGATGAGTCTGCTCTCGTAAAAGTTACCAGTGTTGAATCATGCTGCTTCACAAGGGAAACGGTTGTATAGGCAAGTCCCCTTTTAAGCGTGCTATCAACAATTCTTCCTTTCAGTGTTATTTTTTGTGCGAGACTTGCCATAGAAATGAAAAATGAAAAAAACAGTATAGCGATGCGGTGCATGTAAATCGTTTCATCAAAAATAAACCGGCGGAAAAGTAAACACAGTTAACAAACCTGATTGTAAGGTTAATGAATGTTAATGTTCCGGCAGGAGAATATTATTAAGATTGAAGAAAGATCTGCATTATGTTCCGGCTTTATTCAGTAAGCAATTTTTCAATTGCATTATGATAAAAATCAAACCTGAAGCTGTCCACGACCGTTTGCATGTTAATGATGATTTTATCATTGCACAGGTTGCCGATGCTTCCTTCATGTGTATGTTGCAGTTCTGTCGAATGAATAAATCTTCCCTCTTCAATATCAATCCCAATTTTCTTATATGCATCACGGAAGGGCATACCTGCTAAAACAAGTTTGTTTACTTCTTCCACGCTGAAGAGAAACTTGTATTTATCGTCCTTAAGAATATCCTTTTTGATCTCAATATTTGATAACATCAGTCGGGCCATTTCTATACAATCACGCAGTATTTCCAATGCAGGAAATAAATGTTCCTTAAGTAACTGCAGATCGCGATGATAGCCTGAAGGCAAGTTAGTGGTCATCATTATGATCTCATTTGGGAGCGCTTTAATTCTGTTACAATGAGACCGTATGAGTTCAAACACATCAGGATTTTTTTTGTGGGGCATAATGCTGCTGCCCGTAGTAAGCTCGTCGGGGAAACTGATAAAACCAAAATTCTGGTTTAAAAATAAACAGGCATCCATGGAAAGTTTTGCGAGCGTATCAGCAACATTCGCTAATGCCGTTGCAACAATTCTTTCAGATTTACCACGCCCCATCTGGGCATATACCACGTTGTAATTCAGTTCATCAAAGCCAAGTAATTCAGTTGTGAGCGTCCTGTTGATGGCGAATGATGATCCATAGCCCGCTGCAGAACCAAGCGGATTTTTATTAATAATATCATAAGCAGCTTTCAGTGTAATCATATCATCCACCAGGCTCTCTGCGTAAGCGCCAAACCACAGGCCGAAAGATGATGGCATTGCCAATTGCAAATGCGTATATCCGGGCAGTAA
>JAHEZC010000099.1 GCA_023251275.1 Parafilimonas sp.
ATATAAATACGGCGGATGAACTGACCAATCTCGTTGCATGATGGTATGATTTGATATTGGGATACTGAGATACTGAGATACTGAGATATTGGGATATTGGGATATTGGGATATCTAAATATCGCTTTGTTGTTAATGTTTAAAAAAATAATATCATTCAACTTCAATATCTTATTATCTCTAATATCTTATTATCCTAATATCCAAAAACCTCTTTCGCAATTTTAAACGCACTGTTTGCGGCGGGCACACCGGCATATACTGCAGCATGCAGCAATACTTCTTTCACATCATCTTCAGAAGCGCCTGTATTTTTTGTTGCTCGTATATGCAGAGCCAATTCTTCTTTTTGATTCAATGCAGTTAATAATGCAATCGTAATTAAGCTTCTTTCCCGTCTTGTTAATCCTGGCCTGCTCCAGACTGTTCCCCATGCATTATTCGTAATATATTCCTGGAAATCTTTATCGAAATTGGTTTTATTGGCTTCTGCTTTGTTTACATATTCATCACCTAAAACACTTCTGCGTATTTGCATACCCTTTTGTCCTAAAGGAGAATATGGAAAATCTGCATTTTTTAGCGAGCTCTTTTTATTTTTCATTATTCCTGTTTTATAAAATCAAGGATCAGTTTGTTTAAAATTTCTGGATTATCCACACAAGGTATATGCCCTGATCCATCAATCACTTTATATTTTGATCCCGGAATCAATTCACTCAAAACTTTTACTTCTTCCGGCGATGTTGATTTATCTTCTGATCCCACTATACACAAAGCAGGTATTTTTATTTGTCTTGCAATTTCACTAAGATCGGTATCACGTATTGCTGCGCAAGTTTGTATGTATCCTTGCAAAGGAGTTCTTTCCAGCATATTTTTATATCCTGTTGCTTTTTCAGGAAACGCTTGATGAAATGATTCGGAAAACCATCTTTGAATAACTGTATCTGAGATGGAAGCTATTCCTTCTGCTCGCACTGCATTTATCCTTTCGTTCCAAAATATTTCAGTGGCTATTTTATGGGCAGTATCGCATAATACTATTTTTTCCACGAACGCTGGAAAATGATATGCTAATAGCTGTGCAATCATACCGCCAACAGATAAGCCCACCGGGATACATGTTTGAATCTTCAAATGATTGAGTAATGCGATCACATCATCCATATAATCTTCAAGTCCGGCTGTATTTTCAGTAACATCACTCAAGCCATGTCCCCTGTTATCGAGTAACAAAATATTTCCATATTGTTTCATCTCGCTAACAACATCATCCCAAATCCTGAAATCGGTTCCCAAAGAATTAATAAATAGAAAAGTTTTATGTTTTGCATCCAATGAAATGGGCTGATGTATGAATTTATAATGCAGCGTTATGCCGTTTAATTTTACAAAAGTCATATCGTTTATTTTTTTACTCCCATTCAAGTGATTCATATATCTTTTAACCCCACATAATTCTCTGCAATGGTTGTTGCCTGTGCTTTTGATGATTGTATATATTCAAATCTCGCTTTCTGCAAATGATATTCAAATGAATCATGCGCTGCCTGTTTGTGAAACAAATAAGTCATAAAGTTAGAGAAATCCTGCGCCCTCCATATTCTTCGCAAACAATCTGCTGAATAATTCTTCAATTTTTCTTCTTTGTTATTATTATAAAAATCAATGATTGCCGATGAAAGCCATTTGATATCTGCGACAGCTAAATTCAATCCCTTGCCACCAGTCGGCGGAACGATATGCGCTGCATCGCCTGCGAGAAACAATCGGCCGTATTGCATGTTATCAATCATAAAGCTGCGCATGGGAGTGATTGCTTTTTCAAAAATTTCACCTGTATGCAGCATAAAGCCTTTGCTGCTTAATCTTATTGATAATTCTTCCCAGATTTTTTTATCACTCCAATTATCTGTTGTATCATCATTGTCCACCTGCAGGTAAAGGCGGCTCACTTTTTCACTGCGCAGGCTATGCAATGCAAATCCTCTTTCATGAAAGGCATAGATCAGTTCATCAGTTGACGGCGCAGCATTTGCAAGTATGCCCAACCAACTGAATGGATATTCCTTTTTGAATTCATTATAACATTTTGCAGGCAAAGCTTTTCGCGCAATACCATGATAGCCATCGCAACCGGCAACGAAATCACATTCAACAATATGTTCTTCTCCATTTTGCTTAAAGTATATTTTTGGCGCTGTGGTTTCAAAATCTTCGATCTTTGCAGCCGTCGCTTCAAATATAATTTTTACGCCACGATCAGAATTTGCCTTAATTAAATCTTTCACTACTTCCTGCTGACCATAAATAGTAATGCATCTTCCTCCTGTTAATTCATCAAAAGGAATCCTTATGCTCTCTCCATCAAAATTGAAATACACACCATGATGCTGTAAGCCTTCTTTGTGTAACCTGTCGGCAACCTGTAATTCATTAAAAAGGTCAACTGTATTTTGTTCCAGCAAACCTGCACGCACTCTTGATTCCACATATTCACGACTGCGGCTTTCCAGCATGATGCAATCAATACCTGCACGTTGCAACAATAATGCAAGTGATAATCCTGCCGGACCTGCACCTATTATTCCAACCTGTGTTTTCATTGCGCTTTTACAATGACTGATTTTGTAAAGTGCATTTGCTGATAATTCATTTATGAGTTGCCTGTCAGATTTAATAATTTCAGAACCTACCCTAAGCTTCTCCCCAAATCCTTATAGCCGTGTTCACCACTAATTCCAGTTTCTTCCATTGCTCATCATGCGTCATTACGTTGCCATGATGCGTGCTGGAAAATCCGCATTGCGGACTTACACATATATTTTCCAATGGAAGATAATTCGATGCTTCATCAATGCGGTTACACAAATCATCCATCTTTTCCAATTGCGGTGTTTTGGATGAAATAATTCCCAATACAACTATTTTATTTTTTGGCACAAAACGCAAAGGCGCAAAATCGCCGGAACGTTCATCATCATATTCCAGAAAATATGCGTCAACGTTTATACTGTTAAACAGCACTTCTGCTACAGGCTCATAACCTCCTTCAGCAAACCAGTTGCTGCGGTAATTTCCGCGGCACAGGTGAATAGCTGCCATAAGATCAGCAGGACGGTTATCAATCACTGAATTGATCAGTGCTGCATAAGTTTTCGGCAGCTCATCCGGGTCGTCGCCACGCTCTTTTGCCCCAGCACGCATCTTTGCGTCGCAGAGATAAGCAAGGTTGGTATCATCTAATTGAATATAGCGGCAGCCCGCATTATACAAAGCTTTTATTTCTTCTTTATAACATTCGCTCAAATCATAAAAAAATTCATCCATATCAGGATATGAGTTAATATCAATGGATTTTCTCCCACCGCGAAAGTGCACCATTGTTGGAGAAGGAATGCAAACTTTTGGTGTTTGTGTGACGATTGATTTTAAAAAAAGAAAATCATTCACCTGTATATTCTTTACGTGTTTCAGCCTTCCCGTCACACTAAGCTTTGGCGGAACAAACCCATCTTCGGCAGGCTTTGCATGAGGGTTAGGCTCAATACCGCCTGACACGCTTACGCCCCTCAATTGCTGCAGAAAATCAAGGTGAAAAAAATCTCTCCTGAACTCTCCGTCAGTAATAGATTTCATACCAATGTTTTCTACTTTTTGAACGGTTTCTGCAATTGCTTTATCTTCTGTGGCGCGAAGCTCATCCGCGGTTATTCTACCATTCTTCCAGCGAATCCTGTTTTCTTTTACTTCATTTGTGCGAAGCAAACTGCCTACCTGGTCTGCACGAAACGGAGGATTAATTTTAAGCATATAGAAGTATCAGCATCATTTTATTTTTGGAATAAGAACCCTTTGTATCATTGCATTAGCCAATGTAAATTTAAAGGTTTCGGTATAATCGAATTGATGTATTAATGTCACTCAACAGTACGATGAAAGATAAATGCAGGCACATACTCGCTCAAAGGATTTATAATTCAGTGGAAATAATATTTTAAAAGCTGAATGGCAACTGATTAAAGGTTCACAGGGAGACCCTGATGCAATTGTGTATAAACTCCATCATTCTATCAAAGGCAATCTTTATTTTTTAAAAGCGGATGATGAGGTGCTTTTTTTCCTTGACAATGATAAAAACTTTTTGGCGGCAACAGCTATTTCACTTATGCTTGATACTGGGCAATCGAGGATTGATATACGCAGGTTTACCTCTGTATCCCTCCTGCCGGCAATACCTGGACGTTTTCATTTGAGCTGTTGCGGTTAAAACTGGTCCACTGCTTCTATCTTCCTCCTTTGGCTTCAATTCATTTTTTTGCTAACTTTGCCAACCCCAAAAATTCGGTCATGAATATTCGCAGAGCGTATGAAATTGCATTTGTAGGACTGAAACCCGGTATTCATGAGTTTTCTTATGTGATAGATGATAAGTTCTTTGAGCATTATGGTGAACAGGATTTCAGGAATTGCCACTCAAATATTAAGCTGGAACTTGATAAGAATAACGGCTTCCTGATGCTGAAGTTTGATATTGGCGGGGTTTTAGATACAAGCTGTGACCGCTGTGGTAATACCCTGCAATTGCAGTTGTGGGATGAATTCAGGATAGTGGTTAAAATGGTCGAAGAGCCCGATCTGATGAATGCCATCGAGGAAGATCCTGATATTTATTATATCAGCCCAACCGAAAGTCACCTGAATGTGGGCGATTGGATCTATGAATTCATCAACCTGAGCATACCGATGCACAAAATATGTTCCGATGAAGAATTCGGCGGGCCGAAATGCAATAAAGAAGTATTGGAAAAACTAAGAAGAATGGAGAATGAGGCAGTCAAACAAACTAACCCTGTATGGAAAGGATTAGAGCAGTTTAAAATACCTCCCGCCGCCGGTGAGAAATAGTCAATGAATGGAATAGTGAACCTGATGCACTTTATACAAAGCAACTATAACAACAATAAATTTTTCGAAGAATAAAATTCTGAACTATGCCAAATCCGAAACGCAGACATTCGCAGCAGCGCGGAGCTAAAAGAAGAACACATTATAAAGCAGAAGAAGTAACGCTGAGTAAAGACAGCACTACCGGTGAAATGCATGTGCGCCATCGTGCACATGTGAGCGAAGGCAAGCTTTATTACAAGGGCAAGCTGGTAGCTGAAAAAGCGCCGCTCAAAGCGTAACTTTTATAAAAAAAGTGTAGCTTGCCGCGCATGAATATTGCCATAGACATGATGGGCGGGGACTTTGCACCACTCGAAGTGGTGAAAGGTATTCAACGGTACATAAGCCGCAATGAAGATGCGGCTGTTCTTTTTTGCATTGGTGATGAAGAAGCCATAAAACCGCTCATTGCAGAATACAATTTACCTGCAGCACATATACGCATTATCCATGCACCGGAAGTGATCGGTTATCATGAGCCTCCCACAAGAGCGTTGAAAGAAAAAAAACATTCCTCCATCTCCATAGGTTTTCATTTGCTCGCATCCGGCAAAGCTGATGCATTCATCAGCGCGGGAAATACAGGCGCCATGCTTGTGGGAACTATGTACAGTATAAAAACCATTGAAGGAATTTCACGCCCCACCATTGCAACCATCATTCCTAAATTAAATGGTAAAACAGGATTATTGCTTGATGTAGGCCTAAATGCTGATTGCAAGCCGGAGCAACTGAACCAGTTTGCCTTATTGGGAAGCCTTTATGCCAGGCATATTCTCAACATCGAAGATCCAAGAGTAGGATTATTGAATGTAGGCGAAGAGGAAGGCAAGGGAAATATTCTTGCACAGACCACTTATCCTTTACTGAAAGAAAACAGCAGCATCAACTTTACAGGCAATGTGGAAGGCCGTGATTTTCTCCAGGACAAAGCCGATGTGATTGTATGCGATGGCTTCACGGGAAATATTATTTTAAAGATGGCAGAGTCCATTTATGATATTGCCATAGCCCGCAACCTTGAAAATGATGAATACTTTCACCGGTTTCACTATGAAAATTATGGGGGCACACCGGTGTTGGGCGTATCAAAACCCGTGATCATTGGTCATGGTATCAGTAATGATAAGGCCTTCATGAATATGATCCTCGTGGCTGAAAAAATGATTGCCACCGACTTCTGTGAGACCCTGAAACAGGCATTTCATTCTGAGAATTAAAACAAAGTTTTTTGTACCGGGTAGCATCATTCAGTAAATGATGAATACCGATATAATCATGTAATTCCCTGTTCAATTTTGCAATTGAAGTACCTGCAGGGATGCCTCTAATTGAATCAGCTGTACCTGCCATTGCGCATCCTGCTGAAGATGTTGCATCGTCAATTCGGCCAATTGCTGCAGTAATTGAACGTGCTGCTGCAAACGCATCTGCATTTGTTGTATTTGCTGCATTACCTGTTGCTGTAATTCTTTTTTTGGGTTTTCATCGAGCCCTTTAATTTTCTCCTGTGCAGTAAACTGAAGTTGCCTGGCATGTTCTTCGGTTTGCTGCTGCAGTTGCTGAATCTGAGCCTGCATATCTTTTTGTACCTGCTGCGACTGTTGTAAAGTTTGCTGTTGTATTTGATTTGCCTTTTCTTTCACCGATCTTTGTATTTGCTCTGCCTGTTGCTGATACTTTACATCGGGTTGTTGTGCTTTTAAAGCAGCGGCTATGACAAAAAATGTCATTAGAATAGAAAGAAAAATTGTTTTCATCGCAATTGTTTTTGTTTGAAATAAAGGTAAGCTGTTTTTGAACTCAATAAAATTATGCATTATGAACCTTTGCATTATGTAGAACTGTATTGAGTAAATTTGTACGGTATATCACAATGCGCCGGGGTCCACGATCAGCACTCAAGGCTCTGTTGTGAGACCCCGGCGAGACGGCAAATCCGTATCGAATTTTCTTTACTATGTTCTTTTTACTTTGAACAATCCCAAAACAAAATTTCCAATATAAACGAATTGCCCCGCAAGAAACAATAAAGTGACAAGTTGAATTGCATTACCAACCAATTCGTAATTAGCTGCAACTTTTTGTGTCGGGTTAATTCCGATATACAAAATTGAAACAATCAAGAGAGTTGATATCACTGTGGTTAATACGTGTACCCAAATTGCAGTTACCGAATAGAGATATTTTTTTGTAATTAGGTACACTAACCAAAAAGATATAAGAAAAAATGGGATTATCCATACCATATTGTTCAATGGAATACCAAACATTACTTTGTCGGCAAAATCCAAATTTGAAATTGGTCGGAGAGAAAGAGCAAAGAGCAAAACGATTGTTGTAAACAACAAAAGTGCAAATGGGTTTTCTTTTAAATTCAATGATATTTTCATAAATTCTATATTTTAAAGTTACTATTTTTTTTGTTTAATATTTTCAAATGTCCATACATCATTACTATAAATAAATTCAGGCTGGTTAGTTGTACCACCATACTTTCCACCTGTCATATAAATTTTATTGTTGTAAACAGTTGATGCAATTCCTCCTCTTGGTGTCCATGGTGCATTTTGTTCTTGCCAAGATTTGCCATCTGAACTTACTAAAACTTGACTTCTAAACTCTCCGTTTCTGTTGCAACCTAAAAGCCAAATTTTGTCATCCAACACAGCAACTGAATAACCAAATATATTTTCGCCTTTTATTAATTCCTTTGTCAAAAGTTTCCATTCAAGTCCGTCTTCGGAAGTCCAAACATCGTTGTTTAGCAAATAAAGTGTGCCATTCAATTCCACGATTTTGCTACCGCTTCGTTTTCCAAAAGGCAAATTGTCTTTTTGTTTTGTCCATACAATGCCATCTGGTGAATTCCAAATGTCTGAATATTGTGTATTTTTATCTTCTCCGCCGATAATCCATATTTTGTTGTTGAAAACAAAAGGATGATAAAAAAAGCGATTTGGC
>JAHEZC010000100.1 GCA_023251275.1 Parafilimonas sp.
GCTGTTTGGTGAGGCTGTTCATCATATTCGCCCATGGTATTCGGCAATCCTGCATTGGGATATGCCGATGTATAGCATGATGCAATACCACTCAACTCTTCAATATGAGGCCGCATCTGTGCGGCACCGAGCGCACAATTTAATCCTATGCTTATCGGCTTTGCGTGCATCATGGAAACGTAAAACGCTTCAAGGGTCTGTCCGCTCAACGTACGGCCTGAGGCATCCGTAATCGTTCCGCTGATCATAATGGGTAATGGCTTAAGACCTGTATCCCTGAAATATTTTTTGATGGCATAAATAGCTGCTTTGGCATTGAGTGTATCAAAAACCGTTTCAATAAGCAATATGTCAACGCCGCCTTCTGTCAATCCCTTTACCTGCTCGTAGTAAGCATCAGCCACTTCATCAAACGTAACGGCACGATAGCCGGGATTATTTACATCAGGTGAAAGCGATAAGGTTTTATTCATCGGACCGATGGCTCCTGCGACAAAAGCCCCCTTCTGTTCCCCCACCGGGGGAAGGTGTGAACTGTATATTTTTTTCTCAGCATAAGGTAGTTCTTCAAGTTTTTGCTCAATTCTCATCAAAACATTTTCGGTATCATATAACACTTCGTTATTAGTAAAGCGTATCAGTTCATACCCTTGTTTTTTAAACCACACCGTTCTTTCTTCATCGTTGATTATATTTTCAGGCAATTGATGAATAAGACCATCCACTTCAATGATTAATTTTTTTGCAAGACAGATAAAATCTGTGATAAATCCCCCGAGAATATGCTGGCGTCTGAATTTATATCCTTTTAATTTTTTGTCTCTCAATAGTTGCCAAAGAATGTTTTCCGCTTCTGTAGAATTTTTTCTATTGGAAGCAGCAAATCCTTTTAGTAAAGAATATAACATTGGGTCTGCATCATGATAAAATTCATCGTTATTTTTGTTTATTTCTCCCCCGTTGGGGGAGTTAGAGGGGGCTTCAGCCACTGCTTCTCTTGCAATTTTCGCAGCAGTAAAATTTATTTCATAAGCTAACTCTTCCATGTGGTAATCGGCCAGTGAAACCCGCTGTGAATTAAACGTATTTGTTTCAATAATATCAGCGCCGGCTTCGAGATACTGTTTGTGTATCTCTTTAACGATATGTGGTTGTGTAAGACACAAGAGATCATTGTTTCCTTTGAGGTCATAAGGCCATTCTTTAAACCGATCACCACGATAATCTTTTTCTTCTAATTTATAACCCTGTATCATTGTGCCCATAGCGCCATCAATGATGAGGATGCGATCCTGCAAGCAATCCCTGAGCGTTTTCATAATCATGAATGTTTATCAATTCGGAATTTGTTGTTGATTGGCTGAAGTATATTCCACACATTTCCTTCAGGCAGACAAAAGGCATTGCCCGATGTGGTGATAAGATGCTTCAACAAAATTTTCTGAACTTCTAAAACGTGTAGGAAACAGCGAAGGGAGTTTCTTTTTCGTTTATTAGTTCAGATTTTTTACAGGCTGAACAATAAACAAATCCGCCTGTGAAAGCGAAGGTAAAATACAAAAACCGCATTACCAAAAGGTAATACGGTTTTTCAAATCGGTTGATTCTTCAGAGGTTATCGGTCAGACCGGTTTAAATCTTTGCGAAATGAAGCCTTTCTATGCTTACAGAATTGTCATCTTTTAAATGAATGGTATCGCTTGTCTTTGCTTCTATCTGCCATTTTTTATTAAGCTTATTGAGCGGTGACGTATTAAATTTTATTTCGAATTTAGCCCCTTCTCCTTCATGCGAAGCTGTTTCAGTGAAAGTGCCATTTTCGGAAGAACTTCCTGTTGTTGCGATTATTTTACCATCAGGGTTGAATTGAAATGTATAAGCTGCAAAATCTGTCGTGATGTCGCCGGAGGAATTATCTGTCAATAGCGTTATTTTAAAATTACCTTCCATCGGTGTGGGAGCAGGGGATGGATTGTTAACGCTTCTTGTGCATGCTGCGTTTGCGATAACCAATGCAGTAATAGCAAACAATTGAAATAAGTTTCTCATAATGATGTTTCTTTTTGATGAACGATCTGCTGTAAAAATGCAAAGAGTAATTACATGACAGTTGATGAATGTTGTTGAATGAGAAAAATTTGCTGCTGAACAGGAATAATTTTTATTCTCCCGCGAGCCATGATTTGAATTGGGATGAACGCTCTGTACTTACAATTGTTTCAAGCTTTGAAGGTGGATTTAATTTTATCAGCACTCTTGATTTGGAATAAGTAAACATTTCGGCAATTGATTGATAGCTGATGATAAATTGCCTGTTGATACGAAAGAAATTCTTTGGATCGAGCAACTCTTCAAGCTGGTCTAAATTAAAATCAGAAGGATAACGTTTGCCATCTTTCATTACCATAAAATTGACCTTGTTTTCCGTGTAGAAATAGGCAATCTCTGAAGTCTGGATTGTTTTCATGTGTTCCCCGAAACGGATAACAAACCTTTGCCTGTATTGTGCTGATTTTTGCAGCGTTTCAATCAGTTGCTGTATATGATTATCGCCTGTTTGGAGAGGGGAACGATATATTTTTTTAAATTTATCAATGGCATTTTTTAATTCTTCCCGCTTTATCGGTTTCAGCAAATAGTCCACACTGTTTAATTTGAAGGCGTTGATGGCGTATGCATCATAAGCTGTTGTGAAAATAACAGGGCTGCCTATCTTCACCTGTTTGAATATTTCGAAACTGCTGCCATCAGATAACTGAATATCAGCAAAAAGAAGATCAGGCTGTGCATTGCTGGAGAACCAGTTTATTGCTGCAACCACACTTACAATAACTTCCGCAATTTCAGCTTCAGGAATCATTTCTTTCACTAATTTCTGCAATCGTCTTGATGCAGCATCTTCATCTTCAAGAATTAATACTTTAATCATAATAAATTCTGAATAAGCGGTATTTTGACGGTAAAGTATTGTTCAGTCTGTTCAATGATCACATGTTTATTACTGAGCAACGCATATCTTTTTTGAATATTCTGCAGTCCCATGCTGCTGCTTTTTTCCGGCTGTAATTTTTTGTTGATATTATTATGCACAACAAGATAGTTTTCTTCATCAATATATATTTCAATATGCACCGGTGCATCACCCGATACTGCATTATGCTTGATTGCATTTTCGATCAATAACTGCAATGCAAGCGGAGCGATAGAAAAAACCAGGGCCTGTTTTGCACTGATGCGGATATCAATCTGCAGGCCCCGCCCATATCTTTTTTGTTGTACAAAAAAATAATCTTCAAGTATGTTCAGTTCTTCTTTGAGGCTGATCAGATCTTTTTCCCTGTGCACAACGATACTTCTGTAAAAATCTGATAAATGTTCTACATAGTTAACGGCTCTGTCTGGATGTTCTTCTATCTCTGAAACTAATGTATTAAAACTATTGAATAAGAAATGCGGGTTTATCTGGTTGCGCAGGGTTTCCAATTGTGATTGTATTTTTTCGCGCTCCATTTTATTCCATTTGTTGACCCTTTTTTCGCGCTGCCTGACGATCAGAAAGAGCAATACTCCCATTGAAAAAAAGCTGAAAAAAATAAACCAGGGTTTAAGCCAGAATGGATTTTCGATTGTAAAAGCAAAACCAGCTTCCTGTGCATTGTTGAAATCATTACTTAAAGAAACCCTTACTCTGAACGTATAAGTCCCCGGAGACAGCTTTGGAAAATTTTTAATTCGGTCTTTTGTATTTATCCAGTCTTTATCGTATCCTTCCAGTTTATACTGGTATAAAATTTTATCAGGCTGCGAATAAAAAAGACCGGTATAATAAAAACTGAGATTGTTTTCATTATGGTCAAATGAATGTCCCTGTTCTGCATTTATATCATTCAAAAAAAGCTGCACATTATCAATCAGGATTGATGGCTGAAATGTTACATGCTCAGATGCATGGTATTTAAAGATAGCATTGCCTGCGATAAAATATACATCAGCATTGGTATTAGCTGCATAAGAATTCAGGTCTGTATTAATATTTTGAATTCCCTGTTCTGCATTGAGATAAGAAATATGGCCATTGCCTGTATTAATTACATCAACTGAATTTTTATGAAATACGAGAACATTATCTTTTGTAGCAGCAAGGCCCGTTATTGTCATATCACTGAGTCCATTTGAAGCAGTATATGCAGTGAACTTTTGTCCGTCATATTTTATCAATCCATTATCATAAGTAATATACCATATATTTCCGTACATGTCTTCTGCCACCTTGTACACAACACTTCCATTGTCTTCCCGTGATCGAGGCATGTCTGTGAACTGATTATTTTGCATAACCGTCAGGCCTTTGCCATCTGTAGCAAACCAAACCCTGTCTTTGCTGTCAGTGAAAATATGATATACATATTTGCTTCCAATACTTTTAATGTCTGTGTAATCAGTGAAACTGATATTATTGTTCGTAATATCTGCTTTGATAACTCCTTCAAGACTGGCTATCCAGACTGTGTTATCTTTCCCGGTTATAGAAAGGATATTTCCCTTCTGCAACAAGCTGTCTTTTTTTAATGCAGTCAATTTCCCTGTATTACCGTTCAGCAAAAAAATTCCTTTACCCATTGTGCCAATCCAGATGGTGCTGTTTATATCTTCATAAAGACCGCTTATTTCTGTATCTGTAATATCCGGAACAGGATAATATTTTTCCTTCCATACATCACCCTCTTTTTTTAGCTGCTTAAGCCCGCTTGCTGTATTGAACCAAAGACTTTCATCCCTTGCCAGCAAAAGGCAATGAATATCTTCTGATAGTTCCTTTGTAAAATGATAAATAGCCTGGACATTAGAGCCTGATGTGCGCATAAGCAGGTTATTTCCTGCAGCCCATACATTTCCTTCCCTGTCGCGAAGCAGGCAACTTACCTTTTTTAGCTGAAGATTATTTTGCGCTAATGACGAAAGATTATCATTCCCGTCGTGGTCATATATCACGAGGCCATTATCTTCTGTTGCCACAAATACCTGTTGTGAAGTAGCCACTACATCATTCACCTGTCCGTATTTCCAGACAGGCGGAGCAATATTTTCTTTTAAATTATAGGTATAAGAACTCACACCTCCATCCTGCATTCCGATCCATAAATCATTTTGGGTAGTATATAGACACCTTACAATATTATCCTTCAAGCCGTTTTTTGAAGAATAAGTTTTTATGATCTTTTTACTATTCTGCAAATTGCAAATATTGATTCCACGGTCAGTCGCCGCAACAATGCCCAGGTTTTTCACAAAATGAATATCATAAATATAATCATCGGTGAGGCCATCATCCATGTTTATATTATACAACCTGTTGTTGACATAATAATATACTCCTTCACCTGCCGTGGCAATCCAAATAATGTTTTTGTCATCAGTAATTATTTGTTTGATTGGTGCTTTAGGAAAACCTTCTTCAAAGTGAAGCAATTGGATCTTATTATTTTTAAGTGATGCAATATTTCCATTGCTGAAACCTACCCATATTTCTTTGTTTGGGATTTCACATATTGCAGTGACTTCTTTCGGCACATCAGCCGCCTGTTCAGTTTTGTAAAAATCAATTCCATCGAAGCGGAATAGCCCGTTTGTGGTACCGCAAAAAATATAGCCTTCTTTATCCTGGCAGAGCAAAGTTATTTTAGCTTGTTCACCATTTTCAGCAGGCAGTTCATACAGCTTTGCACCGGGTTGTTGCGCGAAACCGCTGATGGTTATTGCTGTAAGAAAAAATAAAAATATAAGCTTTGAATAACTGTACATTTATCGTGGTTCAAGTGTGGCAGTAACCTCTGCTTTAATTTCATTTGCAAGTTTTTGATAAACTACTTTGGGTATGGGAATATTATGGTCGCTGAGGAGCACCGTAAAATTACTCATAATGCTGATCTTATTATCCGATATGGTTATTTCGCTTTTTATTATCCGCTCCTGTTGCACTCCGTGAATGGTAAGCATTCCTTTTGCCCTGATTGAATAACTGCCTTCTTTGGTCAGGTCAATATCTTCAATGATCTTTCCGCTGAAAGAAGCTTCGTGATATTTATCAGACTCCAGATAGTTCTCATTAAAGTGCTCTTTCTGCATAGGACTGTTGAAACCCTCAAAGGTTCGTATGCTTATTTTAAAAGAAAAATTTCTTTTATTGATATCGAGAAGCCCGATCAATTGATCTGATGATGCTCTTATTAATTCAAGCGGAGCTTCTGAGCGGAAAGAGATTTTACCATTGACAGTATGATACAGTATGCCAGGCTGCTGAAAGCCTGTACTCAGCAAAAAAAACAGCAGGCAGGCACAACAAATAATTTTTTTTTGAAACAACATTCGCAGGATGCTAAAATTACTGCAATTTATACTTTACTACCATTTCTGTTCCTTTGTATGCTTGAGGGTAAATACTCTTGATACGTTGAAACCGAAATAAATATCACCTTTGCTCCATCGCCCTGTTGTTTCTGTGATGAATGTTCTTTCAGTCATGCCTCTTGAGTTTGTAAAATTGAGTTGAAATACATGGCCGCCTGTTTCGATTTCATAGCCTAACGAAAAAGAATTATACATTTTGGGTAGATTATTTCCCGGGAATACGTAATAATATTCGGCAATTATACTGGTACGTTTGGTGATTTTCATGCGGCCACCAATGCCTAATGCATAGAAATCATTTTTAATATCTGAAGTGGGTACAATGTTGTAATGAATCATGGTGGGCATTACCTGCAATGAAAAAGCCTCATTGAATTTTCTGGCAATAAGCACCTGGAAAGCATAATAAAACCTGTCTGAAAAATTCAGTTTTACTTTCTTTGATGTTATTGAATCCACCCTGATTTCCATCGAATCTTTTATAGTTTTAAGCATCACAGAAGATAAAAGAGTAACCGAAACCGGGATATTTTTTTTACCCATTGATTGCCATAGCAGCCTGTACTTCAAAAAACCATCGAATTGCTTTTCAAAAGAGCTTCTCCCGATACCTATACTCAACCTGTTACTTATCCCGTAATTTAACCCTAAGCGTATAGATGCGTTATCTAACCCGAAAAAGTTATATGCCCCGCTGTTCAATGTTCCGAAACGATGTGAGATTTTAAAATCCAGGATACCTGCCTGTGTGCTTTCAACCGTTTGACCGTTAATAAGCATGGTTGTTTTAAATGTTGCAGCAGTATGTTCTGTTTCCTGCTTTTTCTTTTTATTCATTTCATCGTCAAGCATCTTATCGAGATCTGCATCCTGGGCAGTTGCACGCAGTAATGCCAATACGCCGATGACTGCGCCAATAACTTTTTTAAATTTCATAATACAGATTTTAATTGTGGTTTAATGTCATTGGTGTTTGCATCACAGGCATATCCTTCAGCCTTATTATCTTTTATCATATTGGCAATTCACGGTTATCTCTATATCTTTTGCAATTCTCTGCTGTACAAATGATTCCCCGACAACATGAAAATCCATGCGCACAATATTAAACGTTGATTGTGCTGAAACAGTTCCGTTTTTTATAATAACCACACCTTTTGAGGTAATTTGTTTCGTTACATCTTTTATAGTGAGGTCTCCCTGAACAGTCACATTATAAAAACCATCCTTCGAAAAATCTATATCAGAAAGATTGGTAATCGTTCCTTTAAAACCTGCTTTTGGGAATTTTTCCGAGTCCATATAATCTGCGCCGTTGAAATGCTGTTCCATGGCAGTCTTCTTAAAATGAAAACTCTTGATGGCAATTTTAAATTCCATGTTGCCTGTGGCGGTATTCAACAAGCTAACCACCTCGTTGTTTTCTGCTTTAATATCCTCGAGAGGAGTATGTGAAAAGAAAGAAACATTTCCGTTGCGGGTCAGGTAATCCTGTGACT
>JAHEZC010000627.1:0-1221 GCA_023251275.1 Parafilimonas sp.
CGGCTATCTGTTCAATTTTATTTTTTCATAACGTGAAGGAAAAACAATGAATACGCTAACCAAAAAGCTGTCGTTTCTTGATCGGTATTTAACACTCTGGATATTCCTTGCAATGTTCATCGGGGTTCTTTCCGGCTATCTTTTCCCGTCAGTGGTTGGCTTCTGGAATTTATTCCAGTCCGGCACCACAAATATTCCAATTGCAATCGGACTCATTCTTATGATGTATCCGCCGCTCGCAAAAGTGAAATATGAGGAGCTGGGCGATGTATTCAAGAATGTAAAAATCCTTTCTCTTTCACTCGTGCAAAATTGGATAATCGGACCGGTCCTGATGTTTTTTCTGGCTGTCTTCTTTCTACAGGATAAACCTGAATATATGGCCGGGCTCATAATGATTGGGCTTGCCCGCTGTATTGCCATGGTTATCGTTTGGAACGAGCTCGCAAAGGGTGATACCGAATATGCTGCCGGGTTGGTTGCATTTAATTCAATCTTTCAGGTCCTCTTTTTTTCGGTCTATGCGTATGTTTTTCTTACGGTTTTACCAGGCTGGCTTGGCCTCAAAACCTTTGCGGTTGCTATAACTATCGGCCAGATAGCGCAAAGCGTGTTCATCTATCTGGGAATCCCTTTTCTTGCCGGAATGATTACACGCTTTGTGATGCTTAAAGTTAAAAGCAAAGAATGGTACGAGAAAAAATTTATTCCTAAAATAAGCCCCATAACGCTGATTGCACTGCTCTTTACCATTCTGGTTATGTTTTCGTTAAAAGGTGAATACATTGTCAAAATACCTTTTGACGTTCTGCGTATTGCACTTCCTCTTGTTATTTATTTTATCGTGATGTTTTTTGTATCGTTCTATATGGGCAAAAAAATCGGCGCTGATTATTCAAAAACGGCAACGCTCTCCTTTACCGCTGCAAGCAACAATTTTGAACTTGCCATCGCGGTTGCAATTGCAGTTTTCGGCATAAACTCAGGTGAAGCCTTTGCCGCGGTTATCGGGCCCTTGGTTGAAGTTCCGGTGCTGATTGCATTGGTAAATGTTGCCCTTTGGATGCAGAAAAAATATTTTGGCAAAGTATCCGAAGGAACAGTCAAGTCTCCCGATCTGTGTCCCTGATTAATTCACACGGTTACTTTTTTCTTCTTTTAAGGATGTATAATGGATACTACTATGATAAATAAACTCAATGTTCTCGCATGTTCAGGCGC
>JAHEZC010000627.1:1231-2111 GCA_023251275.1 Parafilimonas sp.
CGCATCAAATACTGGCGCATTTTCCGATAAAGTTGCAAGGAATTTAATGCAAAACAACGGTGCAAAAATGCTGTGCCTGGCACGTTTCTCAGTTGATAGTAAATTTGCTGAGAAAGCACGCTTGGATCTTAATAATCCCCGGAGCGGTGCAAATCTCTTTGTCGTGGATGGCTGTCCGGTCAATTGTGCTGAGTTAACGGCAAAGCAAAACGGACTCGAAAAATATACTCATATAAATATTACTGATTTTGAAATTGTTAAGGGTAAGACTCCGGTTACTGAAGAAAAAATAAATGAAATTGCCGGTCATATCCTTGCAGCTAACGGAATCTGAGGTATGAAAATTTTATTTCTTGCTTTTGTATTGTGCTTTCAGGCAGTCTCAATTGCTCAGCCTGCAACAGAATTAGCCGGCAAAGTTAATGACATTTACCTTAATTCGTTTAATAATGAAAGCATTAAACCCGATAATATCAGGGAAATTCAAAGCGTCCTGAACAGAATAGCAGCTTCTGACAGCATTCTTTCCGTACTGCAACTGGATAAGAAAAACATCAGCGATCTCATCAATGAATTCAGCTTGTTTGAAAATGCAAATCAACATACCGATAGTACGCTTAAAACATTTTACCCTGTCTATTTACATTTTGTTAGCGCTTTCCGGCAATATTATAAAGGGCAATTCATCTATTCAGCCCGCAAAAAAATTCTGTTTTTTACCTCATCGGTGTCATGCGAGTGTACCGTTACTATGTGTCAACAGCAATTGGCTGCTGTTCTGCGGTTTATTCAGCAGCACAATGGACAATATGAATTGATTCTGGAGGATACTTGGAGTAGTTCATACTTTAAGGATAAGTTCAAAGCAGGGTTTGTGCCC
>JAHEZC010000628.1 GCA_023251275.1 Parafilimonas sp.
TGTTTTAAAAAATATAATCAGTAATAATCCATCCATACAGGAATCCATTTTGCAATACCGATATGCAGTAACCGGTTCTCCCAAGGAAGAACTTGAACTATATGTCGAAAACAGCACGGACAGCAGCCAGGTGGTTGCCTCGGTTTTCGAAGGGTTTAATGAGCATAATAAAACAAAAGTCACGGTGCCATGCATCACACTCACAGAAATTTTTCAGCAGCATGGATTTAAGCATATTGATCTTTTGAAAATTGATTGCGAAGGCAGTGAATATGACATAATATACAATACCGATCCGGCAGTTATTCAAGCTGCGAAACTGATTGCACTGGAAGTGCATGATATTGATTCCGGCAAAAATAATTTTGAATCAATGAATGCATATCTCCGTTCACTGGGATATTCTACTATCTCCCAGCCTATCAATGATTTTTGTTTTGCAGTGGAAGCCACGAAGAATTAGTATGCACAGACCAAAGCATATATTATTTGATTGTGAGCGTATGAAATTTGCGCATACAGGTTTATATTATTACTGCCTGCAACTCGGAACTGCTTTATTACAGGCCATAGATAAAGAACGTGAAAGCATTGATTTTTATACTCCCCGGTCAGCCGGAAATATTTTTGGAGATGATGTGCAATATGTCCGGCAGTCTTCCCTGCAAAAATTTATTTTACCCCAGGCAAAAAAATATTCCGCCTGGCATGCAACATTTCAAGGCACTATGTACTTTCCTTTTCGAAAGAACATACCCATTGTGTTTACTGTTCACGACATTAATTTTATGCATGATGATTATATCACCCGGCATAAAAAGAAAAAATACCTTAAGCAGCTTGAAAAAAAAATTGAACGGGCAGATTTTTTAGTATTTATTTCAAGATATACTTCAAAAGATGTTCAGCGATATATAGACTTAAAAAATAAACCCCATGTAGTCATTTATAATGGCTGTAATATCACCGGAGTTGAACATCCTGAAATGCCAATTGTATTGCCTAAAAAAAAATTTCTTTTTACTATTGGTACAATTGCACCCAATAAAAATTTTCATGTGCTTCCACAGCTCTTACAAAATAATGAGCTGCTATTGATAATATCCGGCATTGTGCAGAATGAATCTTATAAACAAAAAATTATAGAAGAAGCAAAAAAATGGAAGGCGGAGAATAGACTGATCTTTACCGGGCCCGTTTCTGAGAATGACAAAATATGGTATCTGAAAAATTGCGAAGCATTTGCTTTTCCTTCCCTTGCAGAAGGATTCGGATTGCCGGTTATCGAAGCGATGCGTTTTGGAAAACCTTTACTGCTTTCTAAGCTTTCTTCCCTTCCCGAGATCGGAGGAGATCTGGCACACTATTTTGAAAGTTTTGATCCTGTGCACATGCAGGCGGTTTTGCAACAAGCGATGCAACAGAATAATAATTTGACAATTGCAGACGAATTAAAAAAAAGAGCATTAACCTTTGATTGGCTTTCTGCTGCAAAAGAATACCTCGCTATTTATCGAAGCCTGTACTGAATTTTTAAAGATTAGCTTCAGACAGGTATTGTTTGCAGCAATTGTTCATCTTTGATAGTGAATGCACATTTGAAATGCTTTTCAGGACATGCTTTGTAACCATGTAACCCGCATGGCCTGCAGCTTAATAATTCTTCTGTTTCTGCGATAAAACTTTTGACAGATAATGGGCCATATCCGAATGCAGGAATGGTAGAGCAATAGACTGCGGTTACAGGTGCATTTACAGCCGATGCAAAATGCAGCGGAGCAGAATCATTTACATAATTCATTGCGGCATCCTGCATTAATGCAGCCGATTCCAGGAAACTCAATTGGCCGCAAAGATTTATTACCAAAGCATTTCTGGTTGATGATTTAATTTCTTCACATAATTTATTGTCCCCGGGTGCGCCCAATAAAAAGATGTTGAAGGGTTCAGGAATATTATTTATAAAACTTATCCATTTTTCCCCGGGGTATTGTTTGGTGAACCACACAGAAGCAGGCGAAATACAGATATAAGGCACATGCTTATAGGGTTTTACCTTTTCAAAATCTTGGATGGATGGGTACAATTTTGGTTTCATCGGA
>JAHEZC010000629.1 GCA_023251275.1 Parafilimonas sp.
TAAATAATTTTGTATCCACTGCAGGCATTACACTGTATGTATTATTGAGTTTTAATTTTATCAATCCTGCAAGCGTGCATACTGCGTTGGTTGACCGGGTAATTGATACTGCTATCGGCTATGTGATCGCTTTTGTAGTGTCAATATTTGTTTTGCCTGTTTGGGAGCATGAACAGATTACTAATTATATTATAGATGCGATCAAAACGAATCGGGAATATTTCAAAGCAGTTGCGGGTAATTTTTCGGGAAAAATAAAAGATGTCACAGCCTTCAAACTGGCGAGAAAAAATGCATTTGTTGCACTGGCCAATCTGAGCGATAATTTTCAGAAGATGATCTCTGAGCCGAAAAATAAGCAGCCTGACCTTCAATTGTATCACCAGTTTGTGGCATCAAATCACACCCTCACTTCTTCTATCGCTTCGCTCTCTTATTATGCTCAAAGAACGGAGGAGCAATATTTTTCAGATGAATTTGAAACTTTAACAGGGAAAATAGATGAGCATTTTCTACAGGCAAAAGAAGCAGTTGAAAAAAATACAGGTATTGCAGATAATTATAATGATGAAGGGTTATTTATTAATGAAAAGACAGACAACTTATTTACACAAAAGAGAAAAAATAGTACTGATGGAAGCAAAGATGAAATAACGACTGTGAGAAAGGCTCAGGCGGACAGGAAATCTATTGAACGGCAGTTTGACATGATTGACTCCATCATAGTGGATGAAGTGAAGATATTGCAGAAAATTTATGCGGAAAAGCAGTAAAAATACCCTGATTATTTATCCTGAATTTTCAGTTGCCACAGACCGGGATTCCAGTGAAAGGAATACTGGTAAAATATTCTGCTGAAACTTTCAAACTACCGAACTTTTATTATCCAATACCTTACCTTTGCGCCCGAAATAAACCTTGCTTCATATTATGTCAAATAAAGGAAAAGTAAAACAGATCATCGGTGCTGTGGTGGATGTGCAATTTGAGGAAGGGAAGCTGCCCGAAATTTACAATGCCCTTGAGCTGCAAAGGGATAATGGCGATAAGCTGGTACTTGAAGTGCAGCAGCATTTGGGTGAAGACAGTGTGCGTACCATTGCCATGGACGGAACGGAAGGCTTAAAGCGTGGTACTGATGTGCGGGATACCGGTAAAGGTATTGCCATGCCCGTTGGTGAAGCGATCAATGGGCGTCTGTTCAATGTAACCGGCGATGCTATTGATGGCTTGCCGCAGGTCACCAAAGACAACAGTCGTCCTATTCACGCATTGCCTCCCCGTTTTGAAGACCTGAGCACAGCTACGGAAGTATTGTTTACAGGCATTAAAGTAGTTGACCTTATAGAGCCTTATGCGAAGGGCGGCAAGATCGGGTTGTTCGGTGGTGCAGGTGTGGGCAAAACGGTATTGATCCAGGAATTGATCAATAATATCGCCAAAGGTTATGGTGGCCTTTCGGTATTTGCAGGTGTGGGTGAGCGTACCCGTGAAGGCAATGACCTGCTGAGAGAAATGATTGAAGCGGGAATCATGAAGTATGGCGACAAATTTAAGCACAGCATGAAAGAAGGCGGGTGGGATCTGTCCACAGTAGATATGGATGTATTGAAGGAATCCCAGGCTACTTTCGTATTCGGGCAAATGAATGAACCTCCCGGTGCACGTGCACGGGTTGCTTTGAGCGGGCTCACTGTTGCCGAATACTTCCGCGATGGTGATGGCACAGGAAAAGGAAGAGATATCCTTTTCTTTGTGGATAATATTTTTCGTTTTACACAGGCAGGTTCTGAAGTATCAGCTTTGCTGGGCCGGATGCCTTCAGCAGTGGGGTATCAACCAACACTTGCAACAGAGATGGGATTGATGCAGGAGCGTATCACATCAACGAGGAATGGTTCCATTACTTCCGTACAGGCAGTATATGTGCCTGCTGATGACCTGACAGACCCGGCACCTGCAACCACTTTTGCTCACCTCGACGCAACAACAGTATTGAGCCGTAAGATATCGGATCTTGGTATTTATCCTGCGGTAGATCCTTTGGATTCAACCAGCCGTATCTTAACGCCGCATATTGTAGGTGATGTGCATTATGAT
>JAHEZC010000101.1:0-704 GCA_023251275.1 Parafilimonas sp.
TTAGTTCTTTAACTCTGAGCATTTAAAATTGGGTATTAACTATTGAACATTTTACCAACTGAAAAAGTGTCAATTTGTTGATAATTTCTTTGCCTTTAGCCTACTAAAACCTTCGACCGTTCCAGGTTGTTTGCCCTCCAGGAATTGACTGTCTCTTGTCTTCTCTTTTTTACCTTTCGAAGTTATGTGTATAAGGCTCCGAAATTTGGTAATCGGTCAGGTGCAAATTATTATTATCAATTTGTATGATCTCACCATTAACCTCAAACCATAACCCGGACGTTTTAACAAAATTCTTTAAATGAAGTATTCTTACATTATCCACAGTCGAAATCTCAAAAGTGCCTTGAGAAATAATTTGCGCTTCTATTGTGGTGGCGTAGGTCATATCGTTTCTGAAATCAACGAATACCGCTGAGCGTGGAGGAGGATTTATGGTATCTTTTCCGGTAAAACCACCTGTTGAGTTTACCCATTGCCAATGGCCGTAAATGTTACCACGGTGACCAGGATTAACTCCATCTTTTTTGCAAGCTAATTGCGTCAAGGCGCAAAAGCTAAAAATCATAAGTATCTGTTTCATAAAAAAAATTAATTGGTTATACAATATTTTTAGATTGTTTGGTGCTTATAATTTTTTAGAATAAACGCACTCTTTTCTCTACTTCAAATGCAATGCCGATCAGAGTGATAGTGATGCCGAT
>JAHEZC010000101.1:714-7857 GCA_023251275.1 Parafilimonas sp.
TAAAAAAATATTTTAAAATAGTGGCTTAATTTTTTCAATTAACCATCCAACATATAAAATCTATGTGTGTTCTTCTATTGTGCCCTTATGTGGTTTATGTGGTTCGTCATAATGCTGTTATATGTGGATCGCTTTGTTTAATTAAAAAACAGGGAGTATTTTTTCCATACTTCAAATGCGATGCCGATCTGATAGGGGGAGCCAATCCCAAGGTTGCCAATATCAAATCCCAAACGTTAAAGTCGGTTAAGTCGCATGTCCATTCCGGGGCCTAAGGCGTCATAATTTACCGGTCAGCTTTCCCGCAAAATCTTTTCATTGCCATTAAATATTAAATCATTATTTTTCCACAATCATTAACTGCCATATTCATCATTTCTCTTTTAATAATTAATCAAAAACAGCTTATGAGTTTATTCGTAAAAAAACCAATGAGTGTTTTAATGGCCGAAGCGTCGGAAACCGAGAAAGGCCTTAAAAAGACATTGGGCGCCGGAGCGTTAGTTGCTTTGGGCATCGGTGCAATTATAGGAGCAGGATTATTTTCTATTACCGGCCTTGCTGCAGCCAATAATGCCGGTCCTGCCATCACCATTTCATTTGTTGTGGCTGCGCTCGGCTGTGCTTTTGCGGGGTTGTGCTATGCAGAATTTGCTTCTATGATTCCCGTTGCCGGGAGTGCCTACACCTATTCTTATGCTACGATGGGAGAATTTATTGCCTGGGTGATCGGCTGGGACCTGGTATTGGAGTATGCTGTGGGAGCAGCTACGGTTTCTATTAGCTGGAGCAGGTACCTTATAAAGTTTCTCGAAGGGTTTGATGTGCATCTGCCTGCTGCGATTGCATCAGGGCCCTGGGATGGAGGAATGATAAATGTCCCCGCTGTATTCATTGTTGTCCTGGTGAGTTTATTACTTATTAAAGGAACGAAAGAAAGCGCCGGTGTAAATGCTATTATCGTGACCTTGAAAGTGGCTGTGGTGCTTACATTTATATTCCTCGGCTGGAAGTATATTAATCAATCGAATTATTCGCCCTATATCCCTGATAATACAGGCACTTTTGGCCAGTTTGGCTTCAGTGGAATTATCAGGGCGGCAGCAATTGTGTTCTTTGCTTATATAGGATTCGATGCTGTGTCAACGGCTGCGCAGGAAGCAAAAAATCCAAAAAAGGATATGCCGATCGGGATACTCGGATCACTTGCCATCTGCACCGTTCTTTATATACTTTTTGCTTATGTAATGACTGGCGTAACGAGCTATACGACATTCGCAGGCAGAGAAGGAATTGCTCCTGTGGCAGTAGCGATTGATCACATGGGGAAGGAGGTTTCACCCGGCGTTTGGCAGCCGGATTATCCGTGGCTCAACCGTGCCATTGTGGTTGCAATACTTGCCGGTTATTCTTCCGTGATATTAGTCATGCTTATGGGGCAGTCAAGGGTATTTTTTTCCATGAGCAGGGATGGATTGTTACCTCCTGTCTTTTCACGGGTTCACCCGAAATTCAGAACGCCGTCAAGATCCAATATGTTGTTCATGTTATTTGTAAGTTTATTCGCAGCTTTTGTTCCGGCAAGAGTAGTGGGTGAAATGACGAGTATAGGAACATTATTTGCATTCATCCTGGTATGTATCGGCGTATGGGTGCTTAGGGTAAAACAGCCCGAAATTAAAAGAGCATTTAAAACGCCGCTTGTTCCTTTAATTCCAATCCTGGGGATTTTTACATGTTTATTCATGATGGTATTTCTTCCGCTTGATACATGGATCCGCCTGATAGTATGGATGCTGATAGGTTTTGATGTTTATTTGTTTTATAGTATCAGGCACAGCAAATTGTCAGACCATCAGCCTGCGACTTACACAAGAGGTAATCGTATTGTTTCTGTCTGTGGTTTGTTCCTTGTAGCATTATTAATACTTGTTGCGTTCATTCACCATTATACAGCGACAGAAGCTGACCTGGGCTTGTTTATTTTCTCGTTAACTTTTGCCGCTTTGCACTTTTTATTTTTCTTATTCAGAAGAATTAAAGCATAAATTTTCCAAATTGTTGTAAAACCGTATGGGATTTTTTCCATGCGGTTTTTTATTAGTATAGTTGTCTGCTTAATACGAGGATAGTAACTTTGCCGACACTTTTTTAAAATGCTAAACATAAAGGTTTCTGCCTGCCTCTATGTCGGAAGCAATCCATAAAAGTGTAACTCACTGACAAATTATTTCATTACATAACATACAATAAATTATGGGAAGGATTTTTGAAGTTCGCAAAGCTACCATGTTTGCCCGCTGGGACAGGATGGCAAAGCAGTTTACGCGCATCGGAAAAGAGATAGCTATTGCCGTAAAGGCTGGTGGTCCCGACCCTGCAATCAATCCCGCATTGCGCAGGGCAATGCAAAATGCCAAGAGCGTAAACATGCCGAAGGATCGTGTGGAAGCTGCTATTAAAAGAGCACAAGGCAAAGAGATGGAAAACTATGAAGAAATTTTATATGAAGGTTACGGCCCGCATGGCGTAGCAATTCTTGCCGAAGCAGCTACTGATAATAATACGCGTACCGTCGCTAACCTGCGCAGCTATTTTCACAGGTACAATGGTGCGTTGGGGAACAATGGCAGCGTAAGTTTCCAGTTCAAAAAAATGGGTGTATTCAAATTAAAGCCTGAAGGCATTAACCAGGAAGAACTTGAATTTGAACTGATTGATTTTGGCCTCGAAGAAATGGGAGAAAGCACCGATGAAAACAGTAATGCCATTCTTGTATTACGATGTGCATTTACTGATTTCGGTAAATTGCAGAAAGCGCTTGAAGATAAGCAGATCACACCTTTAAGTGCAGAAGTGGAATGGATACCTTCAACGACTGTTCCTGTAACTGATACACAGGCAGAAGAAGTGAGTAAACTCGTGGAGCGTCTGGAGCAGGATGAAGATGTAAGCAAGGTGTTTCACAATATGGGGTAAAACCCTCCAAACCTCCGTAAAGGGAGGCTTCGAAAGAGGTTGATTTTATAGTCGGCGTCTTTTGTTTAATAATAATTTTGCAAAATGCCAGGATTAGATGATATAAAAACTCCTGTTGTTCTATTTGACGGAGTTTGTAATCTTTGCAGCACCAGTGTGCAATTCATTATTAAACGGGATCCAAAAAGAAAATTCCGATTTGCTTCTTTGCAATCTTCCCTTGGGCAGGCAGTATTGAAAAAATATTGTTTGCCTGCGAATGATCTCAATTCATTCATATTACTGGAAGAGAATAAAATTTACAGCAGATCAACCGGGGCTTTGAGAGTGACAAAAAGACTAAATGGTGTCTGGCCGCTTATGTATGCATTCATAATCGTTCCGAAGTTTATCCGTGATGCCGTATATGATTATATTGCGCATCATCGTTATAAATGGTTTGGCAAAAAGGAAGAATGCTGGATTCCCGCTCCGGAATTGCAGGTTTTATTTTTAGATAATTTCACGAATACTGCATCAGGAATACAATAAAGGCGAAGTGGAAAAGAATTCAATCATTTGGTTAATGGCGTCTTCGGAATTGTAAAAGCAAACAATTTTTCTTATCACTTCTTCTACAATTGAATCAGGACAACTTGCCCCGCTTGTAATGAGAATTTTTACTGGACTTTTTTCAGGCAGGAAATTAAACGAAAAACTTTCTTCTTTTGTTTTCCAGTTGCAATGAAGTATTTCTTTACCGGAAATTATTTTGTCTGCGCTGTTAATAAAATACGTTGGTAATTTATCTTCGCACAGCTCAACGAGGTGTGAAGTATTGCTGCTGTTGTATCCACCTACCACTATGGCAAGATTAGCTTCTGTTCCCAGCATTCCTGATACTGCTGTTTGATTATCATTCGTGGCGTAACAAAGTGTATCACGGGTGTCTGCAAAATGTCCGGCGATATTATTTTCTTCTAAATGATAATATTTCTTCATCACATTTTTTAAGTATTCGGAAATAGCTTGTGTGTCGCTTGCTAATTGTGTGGTTTGATTCACTACTCCGATACGTTTCAGATCTTTGGCAGCATCGAATCCTGCAGAATACCTCCCTGCAAATTCTTCATAAAATTGTTCTGCTGATTTTTCACCCGTAATATATTTAGCCAGTTCCCTCGCTTCATTCATATCATTTATGATCACAGTCGGTGTATGCGATGATGCATGTGAAAATGTTGCACGTGTTTCTTCGTGTTTTGGCTTACCATGCACTATTATGCTATATCCTTTTTGCGCAATCTGCTCGCTGCGGTTCCAGACTTTTTCCACAAAAGGGCAGGTTGTATTATATCGTTCTGACGGAATGCCTTTTTCATTGAGAAATTTTTCAATTTCAAGCGTAGTCCCGAATGCAGGAATGATCACCACATCCTCTTTCGTCAGTTCATTGAATGGCACAAGCTGCCGGCCGTAAGTATCCTGCAAAAACTGTACGCCTCTTTCTTCAAGGTCTGCATTTACGCGGGGATTGTGTATCATTTCACTCAGCAGGAAAATTCTTTTCCCGGGATTTTCCTCAATGGTTTTGAACGCTATCTCGATTGCATTTTCCACACCGTAGCAAAAACCGAAATGCCTTGCGAGGAAAATCTGAACAGCCCCGAAATCAAGCAGCACAGGCGTAAAATCTTTTTTTAATTTATCCTCCTGCCTGCGCCTGTTTTTAATGGCGCTGATAAGCTCACTGCGATATATATTGGGAACATTGAATTGCTTCATTATTTAAAATTCAAATAATGCAAAGGTGAAAAACATTGATTTACAAAGGTACGAAGTTGAATGATGAAGTATTCGGGCAGCTATTTGCAGGTTTTATTGCAAAAAAGCGGAAAATTATTTCATAGGTTTGAAGTCATGTTGTGTAATCAATAATTGCGGTTTACTGTTTTGAAGTCTTTGGAAATATATGCCCGCATGCTGCCTGTTGTATCATGCCCCGATTGTATCATGTGAACGGTGAATTCACATTCATAGTTCATTTTATCTTCATAATAAATTACATCGAGCACATGGTATTTTACTTTTGAAGAATCATAGTTTACACTTTTGTAGAGGAAATCGGTCATTACCTTTTTCAATTGTTTTTGAATTTGGCTTTGTGAATTATTTGCCTGGCAGCTTATAAGAAAAATTATTCCGCCTAAAAGAAATTTTTTCATATTGTGTAATTTTTTCAGATGTTGCGATGCAGAAATGATGAAGTTACAATATTTTTTTATTAAAAGTAAAACCCGGAAAAGGTTTTCTTCCGGCTTTCGCAGATTCTTTTGACCGTTGGTTATTTTGATGACTATCAGCAAGGCTTTCAAAATTTTAATCCAGATAAATGCAAAATAAAGCGGGTGTTTGCAATATTTTTTTTAAATTCGTTTCACCAAAATTCATGATATATGAAACACACAATTTTACGCTATCCTGTTTTATTTTGTCTTATGCTGGTGCTTAATAAGAGCTATGCGCAGACAAATCATTTTTTTGCGGTAACCGGCAAGGAAATGGGAATGAGGGGCTGGTCATTCATGAAGGCAATTGATTTGTCAGGCAAAATGCCTGTTCAGGCTCTTTCTCCTTCATCAGCCAATGACATGACTTATCTTGATGCCTTGTCCGGCATTAGCCCGGCGAGCTTTGCAAATGTAAGACCGGCAAAGGACAGTATAGCTGCCATTGCCTATGACTCAAAATATAACAGGCTGTATTTTACATTCATGCATGGCACAGACCTGAGATATTTTGACCTGAATAATGCTGCTGTAAAACCTTTTGTTGTTACCCATCAGCAGTTAAAGCAGTTTCAGGCAAAACCGGGTGAAGAAGATGTGATTACCCGCATGACTTTTGCATCAGATGGATATGGATATGCTTTGACCAATAACGGCAATCATTTGATACGTTTTTCAACAGGTCAAAAAATTACTATCCAGGACCTTGGAAGCCTGGTTGACGGGAAAAATAATGCAGGTAATTCTGTCCATAGCCCCTGTACAAGTTGGGGAGGCGATATGATTGCAGATGCTTTTGGCAATTTGTACCTTGTGACACAAAGAGCCAATGTATATAAGATCAATCCCAAAACACTCGTTACCGATTATGTCGGCGTAATAAAAAATATTCCAGCCGATTTTACTGTGAATGGCACGGCAGCAGATGAAGACAATACCATAGTAATAAGCTGTGCATTAAAAGCTGCCAATTATTACCGGTTCAACCTTACTACGCTTGAAGCCACAATTATTCCGGGAAAAGAAGAACAGATGTACAATGCATCTGACCTTGCAGGCAGTTACCTCCTGTATCAAAATCTTGCGACTAAAAAGATTGATGCCACTGAAGTGAAAGGTAATGCCAATATCTCTGTTTATCCTAATCCTGTTACAGGCAGAAGTTTCAGCGTTTCGTTCAGTAATGTTGCAAAAGGAAATTATTCTGTCGAGCTTCTCGATGCTGCAGGGAGAAGGCTGTTTAATAAAGTGGTCAATGTGGTGTCAGCGCAAACAGAAAGGATTTACCTTCCCGCCAATGTGAATTCAGGCGCTTTTATAATCCGTGTAATTAATATGCAGCAGAAGAATAAAATTTATACCGATAAGATTGTTGTTGGCCAATAAGAATATGTGGTGAGTGAAATTAAAAAGTCTTGCCCCGGCAGGACTTTTTTATTTTATCTTCGGAGTTAAACAAGCCGGAAAGCCAGAAAGACAGGAAAGTCAGAAAAGTATTTTATCAACTTTACGGACTCACGGACTTTACAGACTTTCGGACTCATCTCATAATTATGTTTCAATCAAAGAAAAATATTATTGCCGGACGAAACCCTGTGGCAGAAGCATTAAAATCCGGTAAAAAAATTGATAAGATATTGCTTTTCAAAAATGCATCAGGTGAAATTATTCACGATATAAGAATGCGTGCAAAAGAGCTGAATATTCCGGTGCAATATGTTCCCAATGAAAGATTAAACAGCCTGACCAATATTCAGCACCAGGGTGTAATTGCATTTAAATCAGCTATCCTTTACCACGATCTGCAGCATATTATTGATTGGGTGAATGAAAAAGGCGAAACTATTTTGTTCATTATGCTCGATGGAATAACTGATGTGCGCAATATCGGCGGTAT
>JAHEZC010000102.1 GCA_023251275.1 Parafilimonas sp.
TGAAAGTCAAAAGACCGGGAAGTGTTTATCATCGCGCAAAAAAAATTAAATGTGGTAAAGTGAAATGACTATCCGGCTTTTGGAATTATCTTTTTTGAGCATAAGATATTATACTGATTAACACTGTGCCCAGGCGGGGATATTCATAGAATTTATCCTGCTTATCCGTCTAATCCGTGTTATCCGTGTTCTTTTTTACCCAATAACGGATAGTCATCTAAACTGATAAAACAACGGAAAAATCATCTCTGCAAATTCAGATAAAACATTCCTTTTCAAATAAATTATCAACAGGACACAGGCATCTTTTTTTCATCCACTCAATTCATCTTCGTTGTATTCATCAGCCGGGTACATAACATTCTCTCCCTTAACTCCGTTATATTTGCTTTGCACAAATACTCATGGCCAACAAATTAAAAAAGAAATCACCTCCTCCGCCAAACCCCGATAAACTGCAGGAAGAAAAGGAAGAACAGGTTACGGTGAAAGAGGTAGTAAAAGATGAACGCACTGCTAAAATTGCGGGAGCGGTGAGCCTGCTTATCTCAGCGTTCCTGTTTGTTGCATTTACTTCTTATTGTATTACCTGGCAGGAAGATCAAAGTATTGTAAAAGATTTTGGAGTAAAAATATTCAGCACCGATGATGTGCAGGTTCGAAACATACTTGGCGTCCTCGGCGCTTATATAAGCCACAACCTGATATATAATGGGTTTGGTGTTGCATCTTTTCTGTTGTGCACATTCTTTTTTGTAGCTGGTGTAAATTTATTATCCGGCAAAAAAATATTCAGCATTACCCGCAATATAAAATATGTTATCGTGGGTTTGCCTGTGCTCAGCGTGGCTTTTGCTTTCTTCAGCAGCGGCAGCAGTTTTTCATGGGGCGGCGCTGCAGGTGAATTATTAGAAAGCTGGCTGGTAAAATGGATCGGCAAAACAGGTACCGGTGCATCACTGGCGCTTGCAGTGCTCATCTATATAATATGGAGATTTAACCCAAGCTTCAGGTTACCTGAAAGAAGACGACATAAAATGCCCGATACATTACATGATGATGAGGGAATAATGGAAGGAGATATTATTCAATCAGAACTTTCACTTATAAAAGCCGAAGATGATTCGGATAAAAAAGGAGATGATTTTATCAGCAGCAATAAATTGAAAAATGATGCCAAAGGAGTTGTGGTGATTATGCCGAAACAGGAAAATGAAATTCCTGACCCGATGCATCAGTTTTCGGTATCTGAAAAAGAAATACAAGAAAATGATCGCAGTAGTGTTGAAATGAACAAACCGGATTTGAATATTCCTGAAGAAAAAGTGAAGGGAGATGAGCTGAAAAAACCGGTAAAAGTTGTTGCAGCAGATATGGAACTGGAAATAAAAGAAAGTGTGGAAGAAGTGGAAGAAGAAGAACCTGTAAAACCAGAGACCAGGAATATCAAGCTGAATATTCCTTATGAACCTACCCTTGATTTAAGCAGCTATCAATATCCATCCCTTGATCTGCTTGAAACACATGGCAGCGAAAAAATCGTACACGATCCGGCAGAACTTGAAGCCAATAAAACCCAGATCATTTCTACACTTAAAAATTATGATATACAGATTCAGCGTATTGCAGCCACAGTTGGGCCCACAGTCACTTTGTACGAAATTGTTCCTTCACCGGGTGTGCGGATAAGCCGGATCAAGAATCTTGAAGATGATATTGCGCTTAGCCTTTCTGCCCTTGGCATTCGTATTATTGCGCCAATTCCCGGCAAAGGTACTATAGGTATTGAAGTACCCAACGTGCGCAAAACAGTGGTCAGCATGAAGACATTACTGGCAAGTGAAAAATTCCAATATAACAATTTCTCTCTCCCCATCGCTATCGGTAAAAAAATTGATAATGAAAATTTTATTGTTGACCTTACCAGTATGCCGCATCTTTTAATGGCAGGTGCTACCGGGCAAGGGAAATCAGTAGGAATTAATGCTGTGTTGCTCTCATTATTATATAAAAAACATCCATCGCAACTTAAGCTTGTATTGATTGATCCGAAAAAAGTAGAACTCAGTTTATACTCAGCCATAGAAAAACATTTTCTTGCCAAACTGCCTGGAGAAGAAGAATCAATCATCACTGATACGAAAAAGGTTGTGTATTCGCTCAATGCTTTATGTATTGAAATGGACAACCGCTACGACTTGCTAAAAGAAGCCGGTTGCCGCAATATTAAAGAATACAATGAAAAATTTATAAAGCGTAAACTCAACCCGCAAAAAGGTCATCAATATTTACCTTTTATTGTATTGGTAATTGATGAGTTTGCAGACTTGATCATGACAGCAGGGAAAGAAATTGAATTACCTATTGCTCGTCTTGCACAGCTCGCACGTGCAGTAGGGATACATTTAATTATTGCTACCCAACGTCCTTCTGTAAATATCATAACCGGAACTATCAAAGCCAATTTTCCTGCCCGCATGGCTTTTAAAGTTTCATCGAAGATTGACAGCAGAACTATCCTTGATGTCGGAGGTTCTGAGCAGTTAATCGGGAAAGGCGATATGCTCATAAGTTATAATGGTGAAATTACCCGCCTGCAATGCGCTTTTGTAGATACCCCTGAAGTAGAACGTGTGTGTGAATTTATTGGTGAGCAAAAGGGCTATCCGCAGGCATTCATGCTGCCGGAATACATAGACGAGAAAGACATGGAAAGCAAAGAATTTGATCTGGCTGATCGTGATCCGCTTTTTGAGGAGGCTGCCAGGTTGATCGTCCAAAACCAGATGGGCAGCACGTCGCTTATCCAGAGAAGGATGAAACTGGGCTATAACCGCGCAGGCCGGTTAATGGACCAGTTGGAAACCGCAGGTATTGTCGGGCCTAATCTCGGAAGTAAGGCAAGGGAAGTGCTTGTAAGAACAGAAAGCGAATTGCAGGGAGTATTGGATTCAATGGGATAAAGAAGACCGAAATTTTACAAAAAAATCTGCTTATAATTCCAGATTTACAATTTCTTTAGATTAATTCCGCATCAAACACTTTTTCAAAATTGAATCTTACTTTGTTCCTGATTTCCTCCATAGAAATGCTTTGACCCAATTCTTTCTGCAGTGAGGTAACCTGCTTGCCCTGTATGCCGCAGGGGACTATATAATTAAAATAATCAAGATCAGTGTTTATATTAAAAGCGAACCCATGCATAGTTATCCAGCGACTGCAGCGTATGCCCATAGCACAGATCTTTCGCTCACTTCCTTTCACATCCGGCTCGATCCACACGCCTGTTTCTCCTTTACTCCTTTCTCCCTTTAAACCATATTCAGCTATTGTGCGAATAATGACTTCTTCAAGGCTGCGTAAATACCATCCGAGATCGGTATTGAAATGTTGCAGGTCAAGAACAGGATACCCCACCAATTGCCCTGGCCCGTGAAAAGTTATATCTCCTCCCCTGTTTATGTGAAAATATTCAATCCCTTTTTTTATTCTTTCTTCTTCATTCAGCAAAACATTCATTGCGTTGCCATTCCTCCCTAAAGTATAAACAGGCGAATGCTCAACAAATAAAAGATAGTTTGTAGTTGACTGATCACCGCCTTCTGTTAA
Organism: Parafilimonas sp.; assembly: GCA_023251275.1. Classification (GTDB taxonomy): domain Bacteria; phylum Bacteroidota; class Bacteroidia; order Chitinophagales; family Chitinophagaceae; genus JAHEZC01. The sequence goes on from JAHEZC010000102.1 coordinate 3,610, forward strand.
CGGTTCACTATTTACCAATGACTTTATCCGTACATTTTCCTGCAATAACATTTCCTGGTAATCCCATACTTCTTTATATGATTTTTTGCCCAGTTCCTGTAAAAAGACTTTTTTCTTCATTACAGCAAAAGTAAGATTAGTTCAAAGACAATGAAAACTGTGCGTATCCGATGGAGCGTCAATACCTATTTTTGTAAGTTATGAATAGCGAACCGGAAATACAGGAAGAAGACGCTGCCGAAGAACTTTATGAACGAAGGTCTTTTACCGTTGATCGCAGACAAGAACCCATAAGAATAGATAAATGGGTACAGCACAGGATTGAAAATGCCAGTCGGAATAAGATTCAACAAGCAATTAATGCTGCATTCCTTACAGTCAATGGAAAGGCTGTTAAAAGCAATTACAAAGTAAAGCCCGGCGATGAAATCAATCTTCTGAGCCTGGCCAATCCGGAATATACAGAAATAAAACCCGAGCCTCTTCTGCTGAATACTGTGTATGAAGATTCTGAGATAATGGTAATTAACAAACCACCTGGACTTGTGGTACATCCCGGCGTTGGTAACTATACAGGCACATTACTCAATGGAATAGCATACCATTTATTGCAACAAAACCCAAGCCTTGATGAAGACAAATTGCCGCGATTTGGTCTTGTTCACCGCATTGATAAAAATACAAGCGGCCTGATCCTGCTGGCAAAAACCGCAGAAGGTGCCGCACATCTTGCCAAACAGTTTTTTAACCATACAGTGCAAAGAAAATATGCGGCGCTCGTTTGGGGCGATATGGAAAATGATGAAGGAACAATCGAAGCTCATATTGCACGTCATCACCGTTTCAGAAAAAAATTTGACGCTTATCCCGAAGGTGAAACGGGTAAACATGCCATTACACACTATAGAGTGATCGAACGTTTTAATTATGTAACATTGATCGAATGTATGCTGGAGACCGGTCGCACTCACCAGATACGGGTACACATGAAATATATCGGCCACACTTTGTTTAATGATACAGAATATGGAGGAAATAAAATTCTGAAAGGAACCATATATTCAAAATACAGGCAGTTCGTCGAAAATTGTTTTACAGTTTGCCCGAGATGTGCTTTGCACGCAAAAACGTTAGGCTTTACTCATCCGAAAACAAATATGGATATGTTCTTTGAATGCCCCCTCCCTGATGATATGACCCTGCTGATTGAGAAATGGAGAAACTATATACACTTTAAGCAGCAATAAATTTAATATTACTTCAGGTATTGTGCTGTAAAATATCCTGCATGAATGCTCCCCGATAGCTATTATTACCTTTTTCAACTTGGGAATAAAATCACAAAAAATGTCAATGGAATTGATGAAATTTTGTCACAGCCATATAAAACCCTTTCTTTGCGCTCCAATTTTACCTGCCAATACTTCTTTTAATAAAATGAAAAAATGAAATTTTGACCTTTTGAGCACCGTGGCACAAAAATCGCGATGCAGAAAACCTGAAACCAAAATTTAGTTAACTAAAAAAATCAATACAATTATGGCAAATCAACTTAATGTTACCCCTTTACACGACAGGGTAATTGTACAGGCTGCGGCAGCAGAAGAAAAAACTGCCGGCGGCATTATTATTCCTGACACTGCAAAAGAAAAACCTCAGCGTGGCACTGTTGTAGCTGCAGGCCCAGGCAAAAAAGATGAACCCGTCACCGTAAAAGTGGGTGATACGGTTTTGTACGGAAAATATGCCGGTACAGAAATCCAGATTGAAGGTGCAGATTACCTTATTATGAGAGAGAGTGACATCCTTGCAATTATTTAAGGCTAAATTGTTTTTTAAAGATTGCTTATCAACATTTTATTAAAATCAAATTTGTAAACATCTCCTGAACCGCCCAATAGGTCGGGAGGCAAAACTCGTAAAATATGTCAAAACAACTCTTCTTCGACATTGAAGCAAGAAACAGAATGAAAAAAGGCGTTGATATTTTAGCTAACGCTGTCAGAGTAACACTGGGTCCCAAGGGACGCAACGTGGTAATTGAGAAAAAATTCGGAGCACCTTCGATCACCAAAGATGGTGTGACAGTTGCAAAAGAAATTGAACTGGATGACGCCATTGAAAACATGGGCGCACAAATGCTGAAAGAGGTGGCATCAAAAACCTCTGATATTGCAGGCGATGGTACTACTACCGCCACGGTACTTGCACAGTCAATCATCACGGAAGGATTGAAAAATGTTGCAACCGGCGCTAATCCTATGGACTTGAAACGTGGCATTGACAAAGCCGTTGAAAAAGTAGTAGAGCATTTGCAGGGCCAGTCTCAGACTGTAGGTACTGACAGTGCAAAAATTCAACAGGTGGCTGCTATTTCTGCCAATAATGATGAAGTTATTGGTAAGCTCATTGCCGAAGCCTTCGGTAAAGTGGGTAAAGATGGTGTAATCACTGTAGAAGAAGCAAAGGGCACTGAAACAACAGTAGAAATTGTAGAAGGCATGCAGTTTGACCGCGGTTATATATCTCCCTACTTTGTAACCAACAGCGAAAAAATGCAGGCTGAATTAGAGAACCCCTATATCCTGATTTATGATAAGAAAATTTCTGCGATGAAGGATATTCTGCATATTCTGGAAAAAATTGCCCAGCAGGGTGCTCCGTTACTGATAATTGCTGAAGACCTTGAAGGTGAGGCACTGGCCACACTCGTGGTAAACAAGCTGCGTGGTACGCTGAAAGTAGCTGCTGTTAAGGCTCCCGGCTTTGGTGACAGGAGAAAAGAAATGCTCCAGGATATAGCCATTCTTACAAAGGGTTTGGTAATAAGTGAAGAACAGGGTTATAAACTTGAAAATGCAGACCTTACTTATCTTGGCCGGGCAGAAAGGTTGGTGATTGACAAAGACAATACTACTATCGTTGGTGGCAAGGGCAAGAAAGAAGATATTAGTGCACGTGTAAACCAGATTAAAGCGCAAATTGATACTACAACTTCTGATTATGACCGTGAAAAATTACAGGAACGCCTGGCTAAGCTTAGCGGTGGTGTTGCAGTTTTAAATATTGGTGCTGCTACGGAAGTTGAAATGAAAGAAAAGAAAGACCGTGTAGATGATGCTTTGCATGCAACACGTGCTGCTGTAGAAGAAGGTATTGTTCCCGGCGGTGGCGTAGCCTATATTCGTGCTATAGAAGCACTACAGAATTTAAGCACTGCAAATGACGATGAAATCACTGGTGTAGCTATTGTAAAAAGAGCATTGGAAGAACCATTACGCCAGATAGTGGCCAATGCGGGGATCGAAGGTTCAATCGTTGTTCAAAAAGTGAAAGAAGGTAAAGGCGATTTTGGTTTCAATGCACGCACTGAAGAATATGAAAAATTGTTTTCTGCCGGTGTCATTGATCCTACAAAGGTTGGCCGTATTGCATTGGAAAATGCAGCTTCTATTGCAGGTATGCTCTTAACTACCGAATGTGTGGTCGCAGACAAACCTGAGCCTAAGCAGGCCGCTCCTTCAATGCCTCCAGGTGGTGGAATGGGAATGGATTATTAATCGGAATAATGCGAATAGAATCATTGTTAAGAATAATCCCGGATTAAAATCCGGGATTTATTTTTTTATAACCCTGATTGCTCCTTTTACGATTAAAAATTGTCCTGCTCCATACGTGATCATAAGAAAAATGCCCGGAATTGGTTGCGCTATAAGGTAAAATTTATTAAGCGCCAGCATAGAATCAGAAAGCACAAACAATAACGGACCTGGTATGAAATATATATAAGCAAGCTTTTGTAATCGCCGGCTGTTCGCAGTATTGATTGCCGTCAGCAACATAAATCCAATGGTTACGGCGTATGCTGTAACGGGAATTTCAAAGTTTCGATCGGTTAGTCGCGGCCACATTACCGAAAGAAGCCATGTAATAAAAGCTGAAATAAAAAGTGCGGATAAAAAAATCAATGGAATTCCTCTTTTGATAAATGCCTTGAGCCTGTAAAAAAATATAATATAGCAAATATGAGCGATCAAAAAACTGCCAAGCCCAAATGTAAAATAAGAAACATTGTTCTCGTTAAGCAATAAAACATCGCCCATAAAACAAAATAATAACGCAAGGCTTATCAATAAGCGTGAACGATGATGCGATGTATCCTGAGTGGATATATAAAGTAAAATGTAAAGCAACGGAATCAATAGCGGCTTTGTATAAAACCGGTAATCAGCAGCCTCGTTCAAAA